>JAIFLT010000028.1 GCA_020048955.1 Flavobacterium sp. | reverse complement strand
TATCAAACAACTACGGAACAAGAGACCTCGATTTTACACTATATAGAATAAAGGGCTATTTCTCATAGCACCTCAAAAAAAGAATTAACCACAATAATAGTATTTTTACCAAAAAGTAAACTTTTGATTACCTATTCAATTTACAATAACAAAAAATCATGCCAATGGGTAACTTTTGTTCATGGTGCTGGAGGAAGTTCTTCTATTTGGTTCAAGCAAATAAGAGAATTTCAAAAGCATTTTAATGTTTTATTGTTAGATTTAAGAGGTCACGGCGATTCCAATTCTAAAATTAAAAAAACTTTTAAACAAAAATATACTTTCAAATCGATTGCAAACGATGTTTTGGAAGTATTAGATCATTTACAAATAAAATCATCGCATTTTGTTGGAATTTCTCTTGGCACAATTGTAATTCGACAACTCGCAGAAATGCATCCCAATAGAGTAAAAAGTATGATTATGGGAGGAGCAATCTTAAAAATGAATTTCCGCTCTCAAATATTAATGCGTTTGGGAAATATTTTTAAATATGTCTTGCCGTATTTGGTTTTATATAAGTTTTTTGCATTTGTGATTATGCCCAATAGAAACCACAAGCAATCTCGATTACTATTCATAAATGAAGCCAAAAAGTTATACCAAAAAGAATTTATAAGATGGTTCAAACTCACTGCCGAAATAAATTCTGTGTTGAAGTGGTTTCGCCAGCAAGAACTTAATATTCCAACTTTTTATGTGATGGGTGAAGAAGATTATATGTTTTTGCCATCAGTAAAAAAAGTGGTTGAAAAACACTACAAGTCATCCAAATTATTTGTTATAGAAAAATGCGGACATGTTGTAAATGTTGAGCAATCAACTATTTTTAACAAAGAAGTAATTTTGTTTATTCAGAGCAATTAATACTAAATTTTCAAACAAAAAAAATGCCAATGCAATTATAAACACTGGCAATCTTTTTAACTAACCTAAACCAAACAAACTAATAAATTAATATTAATTACTTTGCAAATATCTTACTTATTTCTTGTAAAGTGTGTTAAGTTAATGTTATACTTATGTTATTGATTATTAAAATAATAGATAGAATTATTTGTTATCTTGCAAAGCAAAAACTTTTTTTAATAAATCAGAGGTTCTAGAGTTTAAATCGGTTCTTATATTTTTTTCTTCTACCGCAATCATTTTGAAAACACCTTCCATTGCTTTGTTAGTGGTGTAGTCTGTTAAATCTGGATTTACTTTTTTAACCAATGGAATGGAATTATATTTTGTAATGATATTTGCCCAAACTTTGTCCGCTCCAATTTTTGAAAATGAATTTTTAATTACAGGATTAAATTTAGCATACAAAGCTGATGAAGTGGAACTTTGCAAATAAGTGGTTGCCGCACTTTCATTTCCCATTAATATATTTTTTGCATCTGTAAAAGTCATCCCTTTAATAGCGCTAACAAATATTGGAGTTGCCTCTTTAACAGCATCTTCAGCAGTTCTATTAATTGCTTTCAAACCATCGTCTGCCAATTTTCCTAAACCAATTTTTCTTAATCCGGCATCTACTTTTTGTAATTCTTCGGGCAACAAAATTTTTACCATTTCGTTTTTATAAAATCCATCTACAGCGGTTAGTTTAGATACTTGTTTATTGATTCCATTGTTCAAAGCTTCTTTCAATCCGCCAGCAATATCTGTATTTCCTTGTTCAAGAACACTTGGTAATTGATTGGCAATTTGTTGCATTTCAGCACAACTTGATAACGTTAATCCAGCTAATAAAAGTAAAATTGTTTTTTTCATGTTGTTTTTAGTTTCTCATATAGGTTTACAAATATAGTGCCTCAAATGTTTATTTATTTTAAAATTAAGTTAATCCTTTTTTTTAAAAGTTTTTTCAGATTGTAAATCAGGTGATTTCTTAATAGGTGTTGTTAAAATAAAAATAATAATGCTTTTTTTTCTATGTAATAAAATCGTATTAAAATTATTAAATTCGTAAATTGCACACCTAAATTTGAATAAAAATTACAAATGGAACCACAAACTCCCTATATTCCTAAAAATAAAGTAAGAATTGTAACTGCAGCATCACTTTTTGATGGTCATGATGCAGCAATTAATATCATGAGAAGAATTATCCAAGCTACAGGTGTAGAGGTAATTCATCTTGGTCATGACAGAAGCGTCGAAGAAGTTGTAAATACTGCTATTCAAGAAGATGCTAACGCCATTGCAATGACTTCTTATCAAGGTGGTCACAATGAATATTTCAAGTACATGTTCGATTTGCTTAAAGAAAAAGGAGCTGGTCATATCAAGATTTTTGGTGGTGGTGGTGGAGTAATCCTTCCTTCTGAAATTTCTGAATTGCACGAATATGGTATAGAAAGAATTTATTCTCCAGATGATGGACGTGCCATGGGTTTACAAGGAATGATTAACGATTTGGTAAAAAAATGCCCCCCAACCCCCGAAGGGGGAGTTGATTTAGATCCTCAAAATATAAAATACAATTTAATTACTAAAAATGTCAATACCATAGCTCGATTAATTTCTTTAGCTGAAAACAATCCTCAAAAATTTCACGAGTTATTTCCACAAGCTGAGCTAGCTCCTCCTTTGGGGGTTGGGGGGCTTGTTCCCGTTCTAGGAATTACAGGAACAGGTGGCGCAGGAAAATCATCATTGGTTGACGAGCTAGTTAGAAGATTTTTAATAGATTTTCCAACAAAAACAATCGGTTTAATTTCTGTTGATCCATCGAAACGTAAAACAGGTGGCGCACTTCTTGGCGATAGAATTAGAATGAATGCTATAAATAATTCTAGAGTTTACATGCGTTCGTTGGCAACTCGTCAATCGAATTTGGCGTTATCTAAATATGTAAACGAAGCAATTGAAGTTTTAAAAGCTGCTAAATACGATATTATCATTCTAGAAACTTCTGGAATTGGTCAATCCGATACCGAAATTATCGAACATTCTGATGTTTCTTTATATGTAATGACACCAGAATTTGGAGCTGCAACACAATTGGAAAAAATTGATATGTTAGATTTTGCTGATTTAGTAGTATTAAATAAATTTGACAAACGAGGCGCATTAGATGCCATTCGCGATGTAAAAAAACAATACCAACGCAATCACAATCTGTGGGATGCTGATGTAGAAACTATGCCGATTTTCGGAACAATTGCTTCACAATTTAATGATCCTGGAATGAATACACTCTACAAATCCATTATGGATAAAATTGTAGAAAAAACAGGAGCCGATTTAAAATCGACGTTCCGAATTACTCGTGAAATGAGCGAAAAGATTTTCGTAATTCCACCTCACAGAACACGTTATTTATCCGAAATTGCAGAAAATAATAGAAAATACGACGAAACTGCACTTTCTCAAGTTGAGGTTGCGCAAAAATTATACGGAATTTATAAAACCATTGAAACCGTTTTTGGAAGTAAACCAACGTTAACAAAAGCCGGAATTGAAGAAACTATTTTGCAATCAAAAGATGAAAATAGAAATGAATTTTTAAATCTTTTGGTAAAAGAATTCGACCGTGTAAAAATGAATTTGGATCCTTACAATTGGGAAGTGATTCTAACTTGGGATGAAAAAGTAGCTAAATATAAAAATCCAATTTATAGTTTTAAAGTTCGTGATAAGGAAATTAAAATCGCAACGCACACTGAAAGCTTATCGCACTCTCAAATTCCGAAAATTTCATTGCCTAAGTACCAAGCTTGGGGTGATATATTAAAATGGAATTTACAAGAAAATGTTCCTGGTGAATTTCCTTTTGCCTCAGGATTATATCCTTTCAAGCGCGAAGGAGAAGACCCTAGTAGAATGTTTGCAGGTGAAGGCGGACCAGAGCGAACCAACAAACGTTTTCATTATGTAAGTGCCGGATTGCCTGCAAAACGTCTTTCAACTGCTTTTGATTCGGTTACTTTGTATGGTAATGACCCACACGTTCGCCCAGATATTTATGGTAAAATTGGAAATGCAGGTGTTTCTATTTGTTGTTTAGACGATGCAAAAAAATTATATTCTGGTTTCGATTTAAGTCATCCATTAACCTCGGTTTCGATGACAATTAATGGTCCAGCACCAATGTTATTGGGATTTTTTATGAATGCTGCCATTGACCAAAACTGTGAAAAATACATTATCGAAAATAATCTTCAAACAGAAGTTGAAGAAATAATAAACGAGATTTATAAGAAAAAAGGAACAGCTAGACCAAAATATCAAGATGCTTTACCCGAAGGAAACAATGGTTTAGGATTAATGCTGTTAGGTGTAACAGGAGACCAAGTGTTGCCTTTAGATGTTTATAATGATATTAAAGTTAAGACATTAGCTCAAGTTCGAGGAACAGTTCAAGCCGATATTTTAAAAGAAGATCAGGCACAAAACACTTGTATCTTTTCAACCGAATTTGCTTTAAGATTGATGGGCGATGTTCAAGAGTATTTCATCAAGCAAAATGTTCGTAATTTCTACTCGGTTTCTATTTCAGGTTATCATATTGCTGAGGCTGGTGCTAATCCTATTTCACAATTGGCATTTACATTGGCTAATGGTTTCACTTACGTGGAATACTATTTAAGTCGTGGCATGAACATCAACGATTTTGGTCCCAACTTATCGTTCTTCTTCTCCAACGGAATTGATCCTGAATATGCCGTGATTGGTCGCGTGGCACGCAAAATTTGGGCTAAAGCCATGAAAAACAAATATGGAGCCAACGAAAGAGCACAAATGTTGAAATACCATATTCAAACTTCGGGTCGTTCTTTACACGCACAAGAGATTGATTTTAATGATATCCGTACGACTTTACAAGCCTTGTATGCTATTTATGATAATTGTAATTCCTTGCATACCAATGCCTATGATGAAGCTATTACCACACCAACCGAAGAATCTGTGCGAAGAGCCATGGCAATTCAGTTAATCATCAATAAAGAACTAGGATTAGCTAAAAACGAAAACCCCATTCAAGGTTCGTTTATTATAGAAGAGTTAACTGATTTAGTAGAAGAAGCCGTTTTACAAGAATTTGACCGAATTACAGAACGTGGTGGTGTTTTGGGAGCAATGGAAACCATGTACCAACGTTCTAAAATTCAAGAAGAAAGTTTGTATTACGAAACCTTGAAGCACACAGGAGAATTCCCAATTATTGGTGTCAATACGTTCCTGAGTTCTAAAGGTTCACCAACAGTTATTCCGGCTGAGGTAATTCGAGCAACCGAAGAAGAAAAACAATATCAAATCGATATGTTGACCAATTTGCAAAAAACAAGTGGAGAAAAAGTTGCAGAACAAATCAATATCATTCAAGAAGCAGCTATCAATAATCAAAACATTTTTGAAAAATTAATGGATGCCACAAAAGTGTGTTCGTTAGGACAAATTACCAATGCGTTGTTTGAAGTGGGTGGGCAATATAGACGGAATATGTAATTAAATCAGACCTAATAGGTTTTTAAAACCTGTTAGGTCTTACTATTTTTTATGAACCCAACCATTAAAACCTTCCCAACCACAAAATTCATAGGTAAAAACCTTTCGTTTACCTATGCCAATTATCGTGTTTTTGAATTATGGAGCAGTTTTATGCCAAGACGAAAAGAAATTCAAAATGTAATTGGTTCCGAATTATATAATATTCAAATCAATCCTGAGAATTTCAATTTTCAACCCAATACTCCTTTTACAAAATGGGCAGCACTAGCTGTTTCAACATTTGAAGTTGTTCCTATCGGAATGGAAACCTTAGAAATTCAAGATGGTTTGTATGCCGTTTTTAATTATAAAGGTGATCAAACCTATGTTGCATCATTTTTCAACTCAATTTATACAGAATGGTTGCCAAGTTCTGATTATGAATTAGGCAATCATCCGCAGTTTGAGATTTTAGGTGAAAAATATAAAAATAATGACGCTTCTTCTGAAGAAGAAATTTGGATTCCAGTCAAATTAAGAAATCGATAGAATGGTGTTTTCAATTGTTCCAATTGTTATTTTTTCTCCAATTGTTTTTTCTTTAATTGAGTTATAAATAGGTGCTACTTCGGAAATCGCAATTACATTTTTGCCATTTAACTTAAATTGTTGTAATGAAATTCCAATAAAGATATACAAATCTTCAGTTTCAATCAAACTTCCTAATTCAATTTTAGTTGTTTCTTTATTTTTATAGGTTTCTAAAAAGTCTAAATTGTTTTTGGCTTGAACTAGAATCTGTTCATAGCGTAATTGCATTTCTTTAGCTTCATCTTGATGTGAAAAATCTTCTGGATCGATACTATCATTTTCATCAATATCGGAAGCATTTTTATATCTTGAAACAGAATTTTCTATAGTACTTATAACAACGTTTTGCTCGTTGATGATGCTTTTAATAATTTCATTTTTGTTCATAGTAATCTCTTTAATGTTTATACAAAGTTATAACTCAAATAATGATTGATTTGAAACGAAAATCATTGTTTAATTAGAAAAAAAGTGGTAAATATTTTAAAAATTTATATATTGTGATCCTATTAACCAAAAAAAACTATAAACAATGAAAAATTTCGGAGGTTTTCTGGCATTGCTTGGTATTGCAGCAATAGTTATGAATTATTTGGACAGAGTGCCAAGATTGTTAATGTGGATATATAATTGGGGAGATAATGTCGCTTGGGCAATTAAAATTGGCTTAGTAGTAATTGGAGGTGCCATGTATCTATTTGGACCAAAAGACGAAGAAGATGCTCCAGAAGAAGGTAGTCCAAAAGAACCCACAGAGGAATAAATACTAAACCGAAGCTTTTGTCTTCGGTTTTTTTATTGAAAGGTTCCATCAATATAAAACCAAGTTCCATTTTCAAAAGTAAATATGGAATGTTCCTGATGGATTTGAGCTTTCAATTGGTA
>JAIFLT010000138.1 GCA_020048955.1 Flavobacterium sp. | reverse complement strand
AACTGGATTAATGGTTATAGTCTGTACTTGTGTTTCAATATTTCCATTTCCATCGTTGTAAGTCCAATTTATGTTATAGGTACCTGGAAGTGAGTATGACAATGGATCAAATGTTGTTGCATTTATTATTCCCGCACAATTGTCTGTTGCGGTTGGAGTTGAAATTGAAGTATTGCAATCTCCTGTTATTGTTGGAAGAGGATTAATATTTGGAACTGGTTTTAAGTTGTCTCCAATTATAACATTGGTTGAATTGGCTCCATCACAACCTCCAGTTCCTGTTATGGTACAAGTATATTGTCCGGCATTTAAATAGGAAACATTTGTGATTGTTGGATTTTGAAGATTAGATGTAAATCCGTTAGGTCCTGTCCATTGATAATTTGTTCCGCCAGACGCAGTTAGATTTAAAGAGCTTCCAATGCAGGTTGGTGAGTTAGAATTTACAACTATATTGGATGCTGATTGACAATCATAGAATTTCACATAAAATATATCCTCCCTAATTGGATCTTTAATGGTTTGATATCCATTTGGTGAAGATATATTTAAACTACTCGCAGTTCTTCCGCCAATATAAATATTATTTGTAATTTTATCAATATGAAGTATTGTTTCTGTTTCAAAAGATTCTCCACCATAGTAAGTTCCCCATTCTTTAATATAATTTGAGGAAAATTTTACTAAAAAAGAATCCATCGAAAAATTGTTATAAAGTAGTGGTTGAAATGAACTAGATGTTCCAATTCCATTGCTATTTGATTCTCCAACTATATAAATATTGCCAATACTATCAAAGCTACTATCTGTTATTGCATCTTGAAAATAACTTGTAACCATTACTGCACCGGAAATTGAAAAAACTGCAAAGAAACCGTTGTAAAGACTACCAATTGAACTTGTTGGGGTAGGATAAGGAGCGTTTAAACTCGTTGCCATATTAGCACTGACAGTCTTACCTGATACTAGAATTGTATTATTGTGGTAATCTATTCGGTTAAAATAATTGGATGAATCACCACCTAAGTAAGTTCCAAAATTTAAATTACCACTTTGGTTAAAACCAGCGATAAAACCTGTACTATTTGTATTTGATATAGCGTTTTGGTAAAAATTAGAATAGGAAATTCCATCACTACTTTTGGTATTGCCTACAATATAAACATTACTATTTTCATCGACATCTATTCCAAATGAATCCTCATCATCAATTCCTCCATAATAAGTTCCCCAACTTCTTAAACCGTTTGGTGTAAATTTTGCTACAAATGCATCTTTGTAGCCACTGTTTTTTATCGTTTTATGAGTCCCTATTGTTGTAATTGAAGTATCACTATATGTACTTCCTGTAATAAAGATATTGTCATTATTATCAATGCAAGCTGAATTTATAATATCCTGACCAATTGCTGCACCAAAATATGTTCCCCAAATTCGGACACCATTAGTATTAAGTTTAAGGATAAATCCATCAAAATCGTTAGCTAATTTTGTAGGTTGATGCGTACCAGCAGTTCCAATGGAATCAAATTGATATGAATATCCAGTGCTAATAATTTGATTATTTGAATCTACATCAATATCGCTTGCTGTTGCTCTCAAATAAGTAGCCCAAATTTTAAAACCATTTGAATCTAATTTTAATACATATCCATCAGGTTCGTAACTACCAGGTTGAGTAGAATAGTGACTTATAATAAAAGCTCCGGAAGTTGTAAAATTATTTCTACTAAAAGTGTTTCCAGTTAATATAGAGTTCCCAAGTAAATCTGTTGTAGATTTTGAGATATAATCAGTTTGATCTCCTCCATAATAACTTCCCCAAAGCCTCACAGGAACAGGATCAATTATGACTTTTATATTTTCTAAATCCTCCGAACTTTCAAAGCCAAAAACATTGTTTTTTAGTTTTTTATAGTTAATCTTAATAGCATTTGTATCATTTCCATTTTCTATCCAACTTTTAGGCATCGTCTCTTCCATTTGTCCAAATCGAACTTGCATTTTGATTTTATTATCAATTAATTCTGTTTTGACGCCTTTAAATTTTAATTGGATATCTGATAATTTACCACCAAGGTTTACGATAAAATTATATTCTACAGGTTTTGATTTGTCGTCTGGAATAAAGAATACAACATCAATATTGTTGTAAATGTTTTTGTAAGTTACTTTTTTAAATTTATGAACGTTTGTAATTCCATTTGGTTCATTTGGGATATTATAATAGTTGTCATAATCGCTTGATTTTTCTTCACCAATTAATTTTACGGATTGATTTGAATTTTCAAAATCAATGTCAATTCTGTGATAAAGGTATTCTAAAGTATAGTTAGGATTTTTTATAGTGTCGTCTTTAAAAATATTTGATGGGTAAAGACGTGTTTTTTGTTTCTTTGTTAACGGATGTTTTTTTGTTTCATAAATATCATAAGAAAAGCCGTTTTTTCTCAACTGAACATTTAATCCATTTGTATTTAATAGGTATTCCACATTATTGTTTTTTCTTCCCTTTTGGTCAATAATTTGTCCTTTGTTTTCAATAAAACCAATAGAACTATTATTATTTTGACCAAATGAATTGACAACAAATAATAATAAAAATAAATAATAGAATTTCATAGCTTGTCTTAAGTTAAACAAATATATAAATCTCAATCGATAAATTAAGTATCGATAATTTTAAATTTCCATTACTTTTGCAAAAACATTTTCATTGAAAGACCTTCTACTAATAACGCCACCTTTTACCCAACTGAATACACCCTATCCAGCAACGGCTTATATTAAAGGTTTTCTTAATACTAAAGGAATTTCTTCTTTTCAAATGGATTTGGGAATTGAAGTTATTTTAGAACTTTTTTCTAAAGAAGGTTTGACAGCAATGTTTTCAAACTACAAAAAACAAACTACAACCCACAACCTAGAAAGAATTTATTCGCTCAAAGAAGATTACATCAAAACCATCGATGCTGTAATTGCATTTCTTCAAGGTAAAAATCTTTCCTTAGCCCGTCAAATATGTAGTGGAAATTTCCTTCCCGAAGCTTCTCGATTTTCTCAACTAGACGACATGGAATGGGCTTTTGGAACCATGGGAATGCAAGACAAAGCCAAACATTTAGCCACATTATATTTAGAGGATTTATCCGATTTTATTGTAGAATGTGTCGATGAAAATTTTGGTTTTAGTCGCTATGCCGAACGGTTAGGAAGAAGCGCTAATTCGTTTGATGAATTGTATAACCATCTCAAAAATGAACCAACCTTTATCGATAAAATTACGCTCAAAATTCTAAAAGATAGAGTAGAAGAAGTGCAACCAAAATTAGTTTGCTTTTCTGTTCCTTTTCCAGGAAATTTATACAGTGCTTTTCGTTGTGCAAAATTTATTAAAACGCATTTTCCAACAATTAAAATTGCAATGGGCGGCGGTTTTCCAAATACCGAACTTCGCGAATTAAAAGACCAACGCGTTTTTGATTTTTTTGATTTTATCACTTTAGATGATGGCGAACTTCCAATTGAATTACTTTTCAATGCGGTTTGTCACACCGAGCGCAGTCGAGCTGCTTTGAAGGAAAGTAATATTGATTTTAAGCGAACTTTTCTTCTTCAAAACAACGAAGTAACTTACCTCAATAATTCTACAAAACCAGATTATAAACAAAGCAATGTTGGAACTCCAGATTATGTTGATTTGCAACTTCAAAATTATATTTCGGTTATCGAAATTGCCAATCCAATGCACAGTTTGTGGAGCGATGGTCGATGGAATAAGCTCACCATGGCACACGGATGTTATTGGGGAAAATGTACGTTTTGCGATATTTCGTTAGATTACATCAAATTATACGAGCCAATCGCTGCTAAAATTCTAGTAGATAGAATGGAAGAGTTAATTGCTCAAACTGGCGAAAACGGTTTCCATTTTGTTGACGAAGCGGCGCCACCTGCTTTGATGCGTGAAGTGGCTTTGGAAATTATCAAAAGAAGATTAGTAGTTTCATGGTGGACCAATATCCGATTTGAGAAAAGTTTTACCTCCGATTTGTGTGTTTTACTCAAAGCATCAGGTTGTATAGCAGTTTCAGGTGGTTTGGAGGTGGCTTCAGATAGATTATTGGAACTAATCAAAAAAGGGGTAACTGTAGAACAAGTTGCTAAAGTAACTAGAAATTTCACTGAAAGTGGCATAATGGTTCATGCTTATTTAATGTACGGCTATCCAACCCAAACAGTTCAAGAAACTATTGATAGTTTAGAAATGGTGCGACAATTGTTTGAACTTGGTGTTTTACAAAGTGGTTTTTGGCATCAATTTGCTATGACAGCTCATTCGCCTGTTGGAATGTTTCCTGAGGAATTTGGTGTCATTCCTGAGCAAAACACAATCACTTTTGCTAATAATGACATCAACTTTAAAGACAAAACCGGAATCAATCACGACAGATTTAGTTTCGGATTAAAGAAATCCTTATTTAATTATATGCACGGAATTTGTTTCGACTATGACTTGCAAGATTGGTTTGATTTTAAAATTCCAACTACCAAAATCCCTTCCGATTATATTTTTTCTTGTCTTGAAAAAGAAACCGATTTCAATACTAAACCTTCAGCAAAAATTGTTTGGATAGGAGGAAAGCCAACTGCAGAAACTTTCACAAAATCCAAAAAAGGAAACTCGTGGGAAATGACTAAATTGACTTTTCACGATAAAACCGAAACTTTTGATATTTCTTTAGAAAAAGATAAAGCTATTTGGTTGGTTACTACTTTAGAAAAAGTTTCGGTTTACAACGATTCTAAATTTACATTTTCACAATTAAAATCAGATTTTGAAACACAATTTGAAGATTTTGAATTGTTTTGGTATTCAAAGCCAATAGCTACTTTGAATTTTGAAACACAATTTGAAGATTTTGAATTGTTTTGGTATTCAAAGCCAATAGCTACTTTGAAAGATTTTGGACTTTTGGTTTTGTAAAATTTTCTAAATTTTTGTCTTTCCTTTAAACAGAATATACATTATTCAAACTATTTTAATTAAATACTCTCTCTTTATACACAAATTCCATTTTTTATCAGTCAACAGGATTATCTATATTAAATTTCCAATTTTGTGATAATTATCAGTTACGAAAACGTTTTCTTTTACTAATTTTACTTCCAATAAAAACCATTCAATATGAGCAATACTTATAAACTATCCGTAAATCAAGCCAATACTTATGATTTAACGGAAAGTGATCTCAAAAATCTTGATGCTGTTGGTGTAGAAAAAGATAAGTTCCACGTTTTGAAAAATCACAAACCTTACAAAGCTGAAATTGTTTCTTCCGATTTCTTAGCAAAAAAATACACTGTTAAAGTAAATAACAATTCGTATGAAGTAGCTATTGAAGATGCTTTGGATATCCAAATCAAAAGTATGGGAATCGAACGTGGAAGAACTAAAGTGGTTAATGCTATCAAAGCTCCAATGCCTGGATTGATTCTTGAAATTAGTGTAGAAGTTGGGCAAACTGTTAAAGAAAATGATCCTTTACTTATCCTTGAAGCTATGAAAATGGAAAATAGTTTCCTTTCACCTCGCGATGGCGTTATAAAATCTATCGCTGTAGAAAAAGGTCATGCCGTAGATAAAGGACAATTGTTAATTGAATTTGAATAGAAAAAAGTTTAGTAGTTTCAAGTTTCAGGTTTCAAGTTTTTTGTGATAAAACAACATCGATTCCTTTTTTAAATAACTTGAAACAGTAAACCTGAAACAAAATATGATATGAAAAAAATAACCAAAATATTAGTTGCCAATCGTGGTGAAATTGCTATTCGAGTAATGAAAACAGCAAAGAAAATGGGCATCAAAACGGTAGCTGTGTTTTCTTCTGCTGATAGAAATGCACTTCATGTAAAATATGCTGACGAAGCGGTTTGTATTGGAGAAGCGGCTTCTAGCCAATCCTATTTGCGTGGTGATAAAATTATCGAAGTTTGCAAAGAACTTGGTGTTGACGCGGTGCATCCAGGGTACGGTTTTTTAAGTGAAAATTCCGCTTTCGCCGAAGAATGTGAAAAAAACAACATCATTTTCATCGGACCAAAATCGAAAGCGATTGAAATGATGGGAAGTAAATTGGCTGCTAAAGAGGCCGTTATGAAATATGATATTCCGATGGTTCCTGGTGTTGATCACGCAATTATTGATGTAGAAGAAGCCAAAAGAACCGCTCAACAAGTTGGTTTCCCAATATTAATTAAAGCTTCTGCTGGTGGTGGTGGAAAAGGAATGCGTATTGTAGAGAAAGAAGAAGATTTTGAATCTCAAATGGAACGCGCTATTTCTGAAGCCACCAATGCTTTTGGAGATGGTTCGGTTTTTATCGAAAAATATGTAACCAAACCGCGCCACATCGAAATCCAAATTATGGCAGACAGTCATGGTACTATTTTGTATGTATTTGAGAGAGAATGCAGCATTCAACGTCGTCATCAAAAAGTGGTTGAGGAAGCACCATCATCTATTTTAACTCCAGAAATGCGTAAAAAAATGGGTGAAGCCGCTGTAAAAGTGGCTCGTGCCTGCGATTATCTTGGCGCTGGAACTGTTGAGTTTTTATTAGACGATAAACACAATTTCTATTTCCTCGAAATGAATACACGTTTGCAAGTAGAACATCCAGTAACGGAAATGGTTTCAGGGTTGGATTTGGTAGAATTGCAAATAAAAGTCGCTCGAGGTGAAGCTTTAGAAATCAAACAAGAAGATTTAGTAATTCTTGGTCATGCCATGGAACTTCGTGTTTATGCCGAAGACCCTATGAATGATTTTTTACCGAATGTTGGAAATTTAAGCACTTATAAATTACCAGAAGGCGAAGGAATTAGAGTAGATAATGGTATTGAAGAAGGTATGGACGTGCCAATTTATTATGATCCAATGCTTTCTAAATTGGTCACTTACGGAAAAACACGTGAGGAATCTATCGAGTTAATGATTAAAGCTATCGATAATTATCATGTAGAAGGTGTTGCCACAACGTTACCATTCGGAAAATTTGTAATGGAGCACGAAGCCTTCCGTTCTGGTGATTTTGATACAGGTTTCGTAAAAGCCTATTACAATCCTGAAAAACTAAAAACAAATCTAGATATAGAAGCTGAAATTGCAGCTATGATTGCCTTAAAACAATATGTTGCTGATAAACAAATTTTAAGATTGCCAATAGAGTAAAAAGAATATAGAACCTAGAAAATAGAATATAGAGATTGAAGTTTTAGAATAGTCTTTTTTCTTTTCTCTATTTTCTATTCTCTAAAAAAGAAAAAAATGGAAGATAAAATCAAAATATTAAACGATAAAATAGCTTTAGCCAAATTGGGTGGAGGCGAAAAAAGAATTGCGTCGCATCATGCCAAAAAGAAATTAACAGCTCGTGAACGAATAGAATATCTTATGGACGAGGGTTCTTTTGAAGAAATAGGAATGTTGGTAACGCACAGAACGACCGATTTTGGAATGGAAAAAGAAATCGTTTATGGCGATGGTGTTGTAACTGGTTACGGAACAATAAATGGTAGAGTAGTGTATGTTTTTGCACAAGATTTTACTGTTTTTGGAGGTTCATTATCTGAAACACATGCCGAAAAAATTTGTAAAGTAATGGACATGGCTCTAAAAAGTGGTGCGCCAATGATTGGACTAAACGATTCTGGTGGTGCAAGAATTCAGGAAGGTGTTCGTTCGCTTGGTGGTTATGCCGATATTTTTTATAGAAACGTGCAATCTAGTGGTGTAATTCCACAGATTTCTGCCATTATGGGACCATGTGCTGGTGGAGCGGTTTATTCTCCTGCTATGACCGATTTTACTATGATGGTAGAAGGAAATAGTTATATGTTTGTTACCGGTCCCAATGTGGTAAAAACCGTTACTAACGAAGAAGTAACTTCAGAAGAATTGGGTGGAGCGAGCACACATTCTACTAAATCTGGTGTGGCACATATTACTTCGCCCAACGGAATTGAATGTTTGGAGGATATTAAAAAATTGTTGAGCTATTTGCCTCAAAATAATAGAGAAACTACGCCAAAATTACCTTATGTAACCAATGATGAAGTTCGCGAAAAATTGAACTCTATCGTTCCTGATAATGCCAACAAGCCCTATGAAATGCACGATGTTATTGACAACATCATTGATGAGGATTCGTTTTTTGAAATTCATAAAGATTTTGCCGAAAATATTATTGTTGGTTTTGCTCGTTTAGGAGGAAGAAGCATCGGAATAGTAGCAAACAATCCTAAATTTTTAGCAGGATGTTTGGATGTAAAATCCTCTATCAAAGCGGCTCGATTTGTTCGTTTTTGCGATTGTTTTAATATTCCATTGTTAGTATTAGAAGACGTTCCTGGATTCTTACCAGGAACTGATCAAGAATGGAATGGTATTATTGTTCACGGAGCCAAACTATTATATGCTTTCAGTGAAGCAACCGTTCCTAGAGTTACAGTAATTACTCGTAAAGCTTATGGTGGCGCTTATGATGTAATGAATTCTAAACACATTGGTGCCGATATGAATTTTGCTTGGCCAAGTGCCGAAATTGCTGTAATGGGAGCCAAAGGCGCTTCTGAAATAATTTTCAAAAAAGAAATTAGTGAAGCAGCCAATCCTACTGCTAAATTATTAGAAAAAGAAGCTGAATATGCCGAGTTATTTGCTAATCCTTATACAGCAGCGCAACGTGGTTTTATAGATGAGGTAATTTTACCAAAAGATACTCGTAGAAAATTACTAAAAGCCTTTAGTATGCTTGAAAATAAAGTGGTAGATACACCAAAACGTAAACACGGAAATATTCCGTTGTAATACCAAAAAAAAAGCGCTTATTTATAGCAATGAGCGCTTTTATTGTAAATTTTTTTCTGCTAGTTATTCATTAAGGTCAATAAGCAATTTAAGTATAAAAAAATCCTCAATCGTTTTTACGATAAAGGAATTTAAGTTTTAGAATAAAAAGAATTTTTATTTTTTTAAGACTTTGTACTGCTCATAACATTGACTTATGGCATCCAAAATCTGTAAATCATTTGCTGTTTGTATAAACGCTTCCGAGTAGTTACAATGTTGCAAAATTTCTGCTATTTCCTTTTTATCCACACCTAATAAAATGCAAATCGTTTCTCTGTCAAACTTGGTTTCAAGAAGATTTTTTACTGTATCGTCTTTCTTCATTTCTTTTAACCTGCGGAGTTCTTTGGGTTTTTTTCCAAAAAAATTGTATAACATATCGGCAGGATTGAAAATAGAATTCATCACACGCGAAAATGCATTGGGTGAGCGCTCTCCCATTTCATATGCTGCTGGAAGCCCAGAAATGCTGTATCGATAGTTTTCTTCTTCTGGAATTAGTTTTGTATCAACTTCTAAATATCCGGTAAGGTTGTAGCGTCTCACTTTTACTTCTTCAAGAGCAATAGCTTTTTCTGTAAGTATTAATTTAGCAGTACCATTTTTAATCCAGTCATTCGTTACTCTAACTCTTAAGGACTGAAAACCAATCATAGTAATGTGAAGTGTATCATTTACATCGGCATCAATTTCAAAAGCACCTTTTGTATCTGTTGTTGACCCTTTTACTTTGTTGATATTTATCACATTAGTATTGGGTAATACCAAAGAAGTCGTTCCGTTAATTACCGTTCCGTATACTTTCTTTTTGGTTAAAAGTTCTTGCGAAAAGGCATTTGAGTTGAAAATGAAGAGCAAAAGTAGAGCAAAATATCTCATGGTTCTGTTTGAAAGTTTAAAAGTATAAAACTCTTAAAGATTTTTGAAGTGTTTTGTAAATTATTATAAGAAAATTAACAAACTAAAAAAAATCCAAAAAGGAAATTCCAAATTCCAAAAGTATATGATTGGAATTTGGAATTTTAAAAATTGTTATTTTAAAAAAAGTTTAGCTTCTTCTTGGTCTTCTTACTTTAGCTGCATCAAAAGAACGACTTGCTGGTCTATCAGAACTTTCTTCAGAACGTCTTGGAGCTCTTTCTTCTCTTTGAGCAGAACCTGGTTCTCTTCTTGGAGCTGATGAACTTCTTTCACTTCTGAATCCGCCATCTCTAGCTGGTCTTTCTGATGAAAAACCGCCTTCACGTTTTGGAGCTGAACTTCTGTCTCCGCCACTTCTAGGACCGAAACTTCCAGAACCTCTTCTTTCGCCACCAGAATTTCTGTCACCTCTAAAACCGCCTGAGCTTCTTCCGCCAACAAAACCGCCGCTACTTCTTCCGTTATGGTCGCGTCTTTCGCGACTTCCGCCGTCGTTTTTAGAAATTTCTACATTGATTCTTCTTCCGTTAAGGTCAAATCCGTTTAGAACAGACATCACTTTATCCGTATGTTCTCCGTCAGTGTTAAAGAAAGAGAAACCTTCTTTTACATCAACTTTAAACACGTCATCACGACCTAAATCTAATGTTTCTTTCAAGAAATCTTTCAATTGCATCCAATCAAAATCGTCTCTTGAACCAATGTTTACAAAATAACGAACAGGATCGCCAGCTCTAATTTCTCTTGTTTCCGAACTTCTTTCACTTCTATCACTGCCTTTTTCACCTGATAAATCACGTTTCTTTTTGTAGTAATTGATGAATCTATTAAATTCAACCGAAACCATTTTCTTGATTAATTCTTCTTTTGTTAAACCATCAAGAACTTCGTTGATAGCCGGCAGATAGTTGTCTATTTCGTGGTCAACTTCGGTATCTTTAATTTTATTAGCTAAGTGCAACAATTGAATTTCGCAAATTTCCATTCCAGAAGGAATTGTTTTTTCTTGAAATTTTTGTTGGATAATTCTTTCGATAGAAGAAATTTTACGAATCTCACTTTTAGTGATGATTACGATAGAAGTTCCTAGTTTACCAGCACGACCAGTTCTTCCTGAACGGTGGTTATAAGTTTCAATTTCGTCAGGTAATTGATAGTTTACTACGTGCGTAATGTTATCAACGTCAATTCCACGAGCGGCAACGTCTGTAGCAACAAGCATTTGAATTTGACGACCTCTAAACGATTTCATTACACCATCACGTTGCGCTTGAGATAAATCTCCGTGCAAGGCAGCTGCACTGTAACCATCTTCAATTAATTTTTCTGCAACCGCTTGTGTATCACGTTTTGTTCTACAAAAAACTACAGAAAATATATCTGGATTAGCATCGGCTAAACGTTTTAATGCTTCGTAACGGTCACGAGCATTCACACAATAAAATTCGTGAGAAACAGTCGCTGAACCTGAATTTTTACTACCCACAGTAACTTCTGCTGGATCGTGCATAAATTTCTTTGCAATTCTTGCTACTTCTGCAGGCATTGTTGCAGAGAACAACCAAGTATTTTTCTCATCTGGAGTATCCGATAAAATGGATACAATGTCTTCATAAAAACCCATGTTCAACATCTCATCGGCTTCGTCAAGAATACAAAAGTTGATGTTTTTGATGTTTACAAGACCACGATTAATCATGTCTTGCATTCTTCCTGGAGTTGCCACAATAATTTGTGCACCTCTTTTAATGTCTCGGGCTTGTTCTGTAATGCTTGCACCACCATAAACTGCCACTGTATTAATACCTTTTACGTATTTAGAGTATTGTTTAATTTCGTTGGTGATTTGTAAGCATAGTTCACGCGTTGGTGATAAAATTAACGCTTGTGTGCTTCTGTCTTCAGCATCTATTTTTTGGATTAGCGGAAAACCAAATGCTGCTGTTTTCCCTGTTCCTGTTTGTGCTAAAGCTACTAAGTCTGTGTTTTTTTCCAATAAGACTGGAATGGCTTTTTCTTGCACTTCTGACGGATT
>JAIFLT010000023.1 GCA_020048955.1 Flavobacterium sp. | reverse complement strand
ACAATGAAGATTTCTTACAACTGGATAAAACAATTCTTAAAAATCGATTTACCTTCTGCTGAAGTATCCGATATATTGACCGATTTAGGTCTTGAAGTAGAACTAGTTGAAAAATATCAATCCGTAAAAGGTGGCTTGGAAGGTGTTGTTGTGGGTCATGTTTTAACTTGTGAAAAACATCCAGATGCCGATAGGCTTAACATTACAACAGTCGATTTAGGAAACGGAATTCCAGTTCAAATTGTTTGTGGTGCAACTAATGTAGCAGCAGGACAGAAAGTACCAGTGGCAACTATTGGTACCAAACTTTTTGATAAAGATGGAAATGAATTTGAAATCAAAAAAGGAAAAATTCGTGGACAAGAAAGTCATGGAATGATTTGTGCCGAAGACGAATTAGGTTTAGGAACAAGCCACGATGGAATTATGGTTCTTGATGCTACTTTAATACCAGGAACACCAGCTGCAAAAGTATTTAACATTGAAAATGATGAAGTTTTTGAAATTGGTTTAACTCCTAATCGTGCCGATGCCATGTCGCATATGGGAGTTGCACGAGATTTACGTGCTGCTTTGATTCAGAAAAATGCTTCTTTGGAATTAATCACTCCTTCGGTTTCAAAATTTAAAGTTGATAAACGTACGTTAAAAATTGATGTTGATGTTAAAGATTCTTCTTTAGTTCCAAGATATTGTGGTGTTACCATTTCTGGCGTAACAATAAAACCATCTCCAAGTTGGTTACAAAACCGATTGAAAGCTATTGGATTAACACCTAAAAATAATATTATTGACATTACTAATTATGTATTACACGAATTAGGTCAACCGCTTCATGCCTTTGATGCAGCAAAAATAAACGGAAAAGTAACCGTAAAAACAGTTGCAACTGGTACAAAATTTACAACTCTTGATGATGTTGAACGCACACTTCACGAAGAAGACTTATTAATTTGTGATGATAAAGGTCCCATGTGTTTGGCTGGCGTTTATGGCGGAAAAAATTCAGGAGTTTCAGAAAATACAACTTCTATATTTTTAGAAAGTGCCTATTTTAATCCAGTAACAATTCGTAAAACAGCAAAACGCCATACCTTGAGTACGGATGCTTCTTTTCGTTTTGAAAGAGGAATCGATCCGACGATTACAGAATATGCATTAAAACGTGCAGCATTATTAATTCAAGAAGTTGCCGGTGGAGAAATTACTTCGGATATTATTGATGTTTATCCAAAGAAAATTGAAGATTTTACCGTTTTCTTGAATTATGAAAAAGCATTCAAATTAATTGGTCAAGAGCTTCCAAAAGAAACTATTAAGAAAATTGTTGCTTCTTTAGATATCAAAGTAAACAATTCTTCTGATGCTGGTTTGGGTTTAATTATTCCTGCCTATAGAGTGGATGTTCAGAGAGAGGTTGATGTTATTGAAGAAATTTTGAGAGTTTATGGATATAACAACATTACTTTTTCAAAAAAATTAAATGCTACCATAGCAAAATCTGCAAGAACAGAAGATTATAAGGTTCAAAATATTATTGCATCTCAGTTAAATTCTTTTGGATATCACGAAATGATGGCCAATTCATTGACAACCCCAGATTATACTCAGCTTTCAGATATCTTGAAAGAAGATTATAATGTAACCATGTTGAATCCGTTGAGTAGCGAATTGTCTGTTTTGAGACAATCGATGTTGTTCTCAGGATTAGAAGCTGTTTCTTACAATATCAATAGAAAAAATAGCGATTTAAAATTATTTGAATTCGGAAAAAGCTATCGCAAATTGTTATCTGGATACAACGAAAAGAAACATTTAACCTTATTTTCTTCCGGGAATCGTGTTTCAGAAAGTTGGACAACTATTCAAAAACCTACAGACTTCTTTTTATTTAAAGGATATGTAAACGCAATTTTATCGCGATTAGGATTTGATAAGACTCAAAATTTACCTGTTGAAAACGATATTTTTTCAGAAGGAATAGCTTTCGCTTTAGGAAATGATACTTTGGTTGAAATGGGAACCATTAAAAAATCTATTCTAAAACATTTTGACATTAAGCAAGAAGTTTTTTATGCTGAATTCAACTGGGATTTGGTAATTAAATTGCTTTCCAATAAAATCAAGTTTACCGCAATACCTAAATATCCGGAAGTTAGAAGAGATTTTGCTTTGCTAGTAGATACCAACATTGCTTTTGAATCTATATACAAAATAGCGCGTCAAACAGAGAAATCACTTTTGAAAGACATTAATTTATTTGATGTTTATGAAGGTAAGAATTTGCCAGAAGGAAAAAAATCTTATGCTGTTAGTTTTACAATTCAAGATACTACCAAAACATTGACCGACGTTCAAATTGATAAAATCATGAGCAAACTTCAATCTAATTTTGAAAGTGAATTGGGTGCGCAATTGAGATAATTAGAATAAAATTTTCTATAAAAAGTAAAGAGTACGGTATTTTATCGGACTCTTTTTTTATTGAAACGCAACGACTAGATTATAATTTGTAATGATGTTATACCAATACTATTTATAAAATAGTCCAAAAGTTTATGGTATAATGCCGATTACTTGTCCCGAAAATTCGGGATAGTATGAAAATAGTAGAATTTTATTGGACTATATTGGTTAAAACTTGCGAACTGGCGAAGCAATACATAATCGGTATTATTTAGTTGACTAGTCAAAAAAAAATACTTTCTATCCTTTTTCAAAATATTTTGCATTGTAATTTATAAATCAACTGATTATGAGTGAAAACGGCTCAAATTTTGGAAAAAATACATTCAAACCAAGAAGTAAAAAATTAAATCCAAAAGTTTATTTTTCTTCGATGGTTAGTATTTCATTTCTATTAATTTTCTATATGGTTATGATAGAAATTAATAAACCTAAAGCAATGAGTTTAGGAATGCCCGTTGAAAAAGGTTGTTGAACTAGTGACTGCGGATAAAAGCAGAAAGAGTATTTAAACCATTAAGGAATCAAGTTAGATTGGTCAGTTATCATTTGCTCGGGGTCTTTAATTCTTATTCATCTTAACATTTTTAATGATTTAAATTTTATTTTTGTATTTTAAATAAATGAAAAGGTAAAACGGGATGTAACTCAACAAAATTCCATTCTTTGTCCCAATTATAGCTATTTCCAGTTATTAAATCTATTACAGTAATGGATTGACCTTCTTGAATTCCCAAAGATTTTAATGGCAATTTTACCCACGCTTGTTTAGCATAATATGCATCCAAAGTAGCTATCATTAATGTTTCATTTTCTTTATTGTCGTCAAATTTGTAGTAGGCAATAACTTGGTCGTTATCAGTATCACAAAACTCGATATTATTGGTTTGTTGTAATGATGCTTGCTCTTTTCTAATTTGATTTATTTTAGAAATTAGCAACGTTATTTTATTTTCTTTTTGCCAATCCCAATGACGAATTTGGTATTTTTCACTATCCATATATTCTTCTTTTCCTGGAATAGCATCTGAAACCATATATTCAAATACTGGTCCATAAATACCAACAGATGAAGATAATGTAGCTGCTAAAAAATATTTTTGTAGATGTGTGCTTTCATTGGCGCCTTGCAATGAAAACGGATTAATATCGGGTGTATTGGGCCAAAAATTAGGACGGAAAAATTCTTTTTGATTGGTTTGAGTAAGCTCGGTTACATATTCTTGTAGTTCTGCTTTAGTATTGCGCCAAGTAAAATAGGTGTAGGATTGTGTAAATCCTTGTTTAGCCAACTCGTGCATAATTTTTGGACGCGTAAAAGCTTCTGCCAAGAACAATACATCAGGATATTTTTTCTTTACTTCAGTAATTAACCATCCCCAAAAGTAAAAGGGTTTTGTATGTGGATTATCGACCCTAAAAACTCGAATTTCACATTCTTCAATCCAAAATAAGGCACAATCTAAAAGTTCTTTCCAAAGGTTTTTCCAGTCGTCACTTTCAAAGTAAATTGGTAGAATATCTTGGTATTTTTTTGGTGGATTTTCAGCATATTGAACCGTTCCGTCTGGTCGCCATTTGAACCATTGTGGAAACTCTGTAACCCATGGATGATCGGGTGCTGCTTGAAGTGCAAAATCCATAGCAATCTCAATTCCTAAATCTTTTGCCTTATTTATCATTGATTTAAAATCGGCAATAGTCCCTAATTCTGGGTGAATGGATTTGTGACCGCCATATTGTGAACCAATTCCCCATGGCGAACCAACATCTTCACTCTGAGCATCGGTTGCATTATTTTTTCCTTTACGATTAACTTCACCAATAGGATGCACTGGTGGAAAATATAACGTATCAAACCCCATTTTAGCCACTTTAGGTAAAATTTGCTCACAATCTTTAAAAGTTCCGTGCTTCCCTTCAGTACTAGAAGCGGAACGAGGAAAAAATTCATACCAAGTACTGAACAAGGCTTTTTGTCTATCTACATATACTTTTAATTCCAGAGATTGGTTGGCTAAAAATTTTGAAGGGTTTTCTTTAAAAATAGCTTTTAATTTATCTGAAACAGCTTCTATAATGGCTGTATTGTAATTGTCTTCATTTGAAAATAACGCAACAACCTCATTCAAATATTTTTTATCAGAAACTGAAACTTTAGATAGCAAAGGTTTTATGTACTCAACGCCTTCTAATAATTCTGATTTTACATATTGATTGTCATTAATTTTTTTCCCAATTCCATATTGCCAATTTAGAGCATAATCAATCCAAGCTTCTACATAATAAGAATAATAGCCTTGTTTTTCAACTGACAAAGTGGCTTCGAAAACGTCATTTGGCAAAGCGCTCATTCTTACTTCTGACCATTTTTTGTCTTTTTCATACTTGAACAGAACAGCAGCCTCCATTACATCGTGTCCATCTGAAATAATATCGGCAGTTACTATAATTTTTTGACCTACAATTCTTTTTATAAAAAATGCCCCATTGTCTAATTGAGGTAATACATTTTCAATTATTACGCGTTTTTGATTTAACATTTTTATTATTAATTTATTGATGCCTAAATTTAAGAAAAAAAAATAAAATAAAGTAACTTGCATTAAAATTTATTGAAATGTCTAAAAATAAAGAAATTCAAGACCAAACATTGAAAATTCCTAAGATAATATTGATTACCGCTAAATTATTTGTGGCAATTTCACCAAAATTAGCAACAAAGTTTGTTGCAAAATTATTTACAACACCAATAAAACATAAAATTCCGAAACGCGAATTTCACATGGATAAAGAAAGTCTTCAAAAAATTATTTTCGTTCCTTCTATAAATAAAGAAATTGTGGTTTATCATTATGGAAAAAGTGAAAAGAAAATTTTATTAGTTCACGGATGGTCTGGCAGAGGAACTCAATTAGTTAAGATTGCAGATGAATTATTGAATTTAGGGTATTTGACAATAAGTTTTGATGCACCAGCACATGGAAAATCCAAAGGAAATTCAACGATAATGGTCGAATTCATCGCTTCTGTTTTAGAATTGGAAAAACAATTTGGGCCATTTGAATTTGCGATTGGCCATTCACTTGGAGGAATGTCAATCTTGAATGCCATTAGAGAAAATCTGAAGGTAAGAAAAGTAGTCATTATTGGCAGCGGAGATATTATACAAGACATAATTGATGATTTTATTAAGAAGTTGGAATTAAAACCTGAAATTGGAATTAAATTAAGGGAGCATTTTGAGAAAAAGTATGGAGTTGAAATGAATTATTATTCAGCATCAAATGCAGCTAAAGAAGTTTCAATTCCTGTTTTAATAATTCATGATGAGAATGATGTTGATGTAAATGTTAAAGCTGCTTATAACATTAAAGAAAACTTAAATATTTCAGAATTGATGATAACTAAAAACTTAGGTCATCGAAAAATTTTAGGAAATGCAGAAGTTATAAAACGAATAGTTGAATATTTAAAATAATAACTATGGAGTTATTTGAAAACACATGTGATTGTGCTGAAAAATTACAACCACTACTTGATAAATATAAAGATAAAAAGCATCCATTAGATTATAAAAATTTATATCAATTGATGGTAGCAGTAATTTTATCTGCGCAAGATTCTGATGCTAATATTAATAAAATTGCACCTGCTTTTTTTTCAGAATTTCCAAATTTGGAAGTATTATCAACTGCGACAATTGAAGATTTATTTCCCTATGAAATCGCCATAAACAAATCGTTTGCTTGCAAACACCAATGAAAATAGCGATACATATGCACCAAAAAACAAATAATATTTACATATGAAAGTAAAGTTAGAAACTTCAACACCAAATCAAATTGGCTAATTGAAATTGCTCAAACAATAAAAACTAATGAATATATTCCAACTAATCTTAATGATTTAACTTACTTAAAAGGAATTGGAAGAAAATCTGCAAACGTAATTATGCGAGAAATGAAAGTTCCAGCAAAAGGTATTATCGCCGATTTACACGTAATAAGAGTTGCGCCAAGAATAGGACTTTGTGACGAAGCTAAAGATGCAAACAAAGTTGAAAAACAATTAATGCAATTACTACCAAAGAAAATTTGGGGAGAAATTGGAATGGCAATTTCATTTTTAGGAAGAGAAACTTGTTGACCAACTAATCCTAAATGTGCGGAGTGTCCAATTCAAAATGATTGTCAATACTCTTTGAAAACTGTTTAATAATATAAATTATGAAACCAATTCCATTATATTCGTGTTTTTCCACTATTGAAGAGCAATACTTAATAAAATCATTTAATAAATTATTTAAAGATAATATTAGTTGATTTGGTAATGTAAATTTTAATAAACACATTAAAAAATGAATTGACTTTTGGGCTTTACATAAATCAAATAAAAGACTTTTGTAAAACTATTTTTCCACAAAAAGTTAGATTCAATTCTTTTAGTTGAGTATAACTAGAGGTTTAAAGAATTAAAAAAACACAAGAACAATTTAGCAGTACTGAAATTAATTTTGAATTTATCTGTAATTCTATTCATGTTATAAAATCTTTGTTTCTATCTGTTTAAAAGCCTTTATTAAATTTTGCTTAAATTTTAAAACAAAAAACCCTATCCGTAATGGATAGGGTTTTC
>JAIFLT010000154.1 GCA_020048955.1 Flavobacterium sp. | reverse complement strand
ACAAAGCAAACGATTGGAATGTTTGGTTAAACTTTGGTTATATTTATTACATTCAATAATGGTTTTTAAATCATAAAAAAATCCCGATTCAAATTAATGAATCGGGATTTTTTGTTTTTATCGGTTTGTGCCTTTATGAAGTGGGGTATAAAGAAGTACTTACTTTCAATTTAGCACTGAACCCACTTTTTTGCAGAGCCGCTGTTATCGCTTCGGTGTTCTTTTTCGTCTATTGGGTTTGTTGGTCGTTTTGTTGTGCGGTTGGACAGACACACGCTGCTGGCAAGTTTGGGTTGTGGGGCTTGGCAATCCCGAAGGGTCGGGACAAGTTGTGAATGGCTGTGAAATGTTGACTTATATGTCAAATTAATTGTCATTTTTAGTGTGCCATAGGTTTGATCATACTTTCTATAAACCCAATTTCTTCTTGCGATAAATTATATTTTGCATACAACTGCTGGTCTATTGCATCAATGGTTTTGCTCCAATCGATGTCTGATGAGATTTGACAACTTTTTGAAAGTTGTCAAATCTGAAAAGGTTGTTTAATCTTCAATAAAAAAATCTCTTTCAGTGGTGTCAATTTTTTTAGCATATTCATGATGACAATAAATGAAATTTTCTAAATCGTTAAAATAACCAATTACTTCGTCTTTTAATAATTTCGTTCTTTTATTACAAACAATACTATTATATGAAGACCATTTCCACTCTTTAAAATTCTCGACTAAGTTGTGCTTTTGTGCATTGGTGTTGATATAGCAAACCAATTCTCGTAAATAATTTTCATCTTCAACTCTTACTCGTTTAAATGGTGTTTGAAAAAGTGTGCCAACTCTATTTTGTTGTTTATTAAATGCCATTGCATAACTCTGAAAAAACTTTTTGAATTGATGACTTACAATATCGTGTGTTGTTTTTAGATTTGGCAACTTTTCATTTAGATTTGACAACTTTCCAAAAGTTGTAAAATCTGGTGTGTTAAATCTGTCATTGTTTAGATTTGACAACTTTCCAAAAGTTGTAAAATCTGGTGTGTTAAATCTGTCATTGTTTAGATTTGACAACTTTTCAAAAGTTGTAAAATCTGGTGTTAAATCTGTCATTGTTTAGATTTGACAACTTTTCAAAAGTTGTAAAATCTGGTGTGTAAAATCTGTCATTGTTTAGATTTGACAACTTTTGGAAAGTTGTCAAATCTGTCAAATCATTAACTTTTATCATAAAATGAAAATGATTTCCTAATAAACAATACGCATAAATTTTTATGTGATTTGATAAATATTTATCAAACTGCTTTATAAAAAAAGCATAATTATCATCGGATGTAAACATAGGTTTTTTATCAACTGTTCTGTTGTAAATGTGATATATTCCGTCGTTTTCAAATCTTGTGTAATAGTGTTCTTTTTTTGCCATTTTTTTAATAGTTTATTTGTAAATAGATTTTACAACTTTTGAAAAGTTGTCAAATCTGCTCTGTTTTTTTTAGATTTGACAACTTTTAAAAAGTTGTCAAATCTGTCAAATCTCTTACCCCATCGGTTTTATCATACTCTCTATAAACACTATTTCTTCTGGCGATAAATTATATTTTGCATACAACTGTTGGTCTATTGATGCAATGCTTTTGCTCCAATCGATGTCTGATTTTGATGTGAAATCTAAAAGAGGAATAACAAAACCAAATGAGAAACTTCTATTGGGTTCATTTAAAACCATATAAGCAAAAAACCTTGTTTGTATATATTTCATAAAATTTTCAACATCAACTTTATCTGGAGAATTAAAAATTAACATTTTACTTCTTCCAAATATCTCTTTAGGTTCAAATATCTGTATAATTTCTGATGCTCTTGAAAGAACTTGTTCAATTGTTGGTTTCCCCGAAGAAAGCTTTTGTTTAGGATAAGCAGAAGGCATAGCAACCTTATATTCGTCAATTAGATTAATATTTTTTCCGATAGTTGTTCGTTCAATATAATACCACTTTGCTCTACCAGAAGAACCTGACTTATCGTTAGTAAGTAACTTAATTGGCTCTTTAAATTTATTAGGTGTTAATGAAAATAATTCTGGATATTTTTCAATAAAATCACTTTCTATTCCAAATGTTTTGTTTGAAACATATTTTTTTAGCTTTTCTCCAATTAGTTTAGCACCAATAGTAAAATCAGGGTTTGGAGATAAACTTTTCCATTCGTCAATATTTACTATTCTTGTTTTATCCGAATACATTCTGTTTGAATATTGAAAAGATTTAATTATTTTTTTCGTCATATCTCGATTAACAATAGAAACACCTGCTGAAAGATTTACATCATCACCAAAAATCGGATTTGGATTAATATCATTCCTATACCACGCTCTTTTATCTGTAGTTCCTTCAAAAGCATTTATTGATATGGTATGTCCATCACTTAAAATATTTTTACCAAAACCTTGAAATAATTTATTATCATCAAACCAACCTCCAAAAGGATAGACTAATGATGATCTTTTTCCAATTATATCAGCAATATTTTGGAATAAATAATAAATCCACTTTGAGTTAGCTTGTGATTGACTATTAGTCTTTTCTACTGATTCCTGATAAGGCGGATTTCCTACTACTGCGTCAAATTTCATATTTTCGTTTAGTTTAAAAAGTTCTTGCAATTTTTGTTTTGCGGTGTCGTGTTGGGCTTGTGGCGTAAGGTCGTGTTGAATAAAATTCTTTCGGCTAATGTTTTGCTCGGCATCAAACCCAAAAATATAGGACTGCGTTATTCCTTGCAAAATGGGCGTTGGGGCAAGTCCATACACTTGGTTTTCTAAAATGTGTTTCAAGCAGTCGTCATCACTTTTGTACTTTTTTCTGGTATTGTGAAATAGTTTTTTTACAATTTCGGTAACATACATTCCCGATTTCATATAGAGGTCTATAAAGGTGCTGTCGGTGCGGGTAAATAAACTGGGGTCGTGCTCTTCTAATGAATTAATCATCATTTGCACCACTTTTTTTGGGGTAAATATTTGATTGGTTTTTTGGGGTGGTATCAGTTCAAAAACATCTTCTTCGGCAGTAAAATAATTTGCCAATTGGTCTTTTTTCGACTTAAATTCGGCAATAGAGGCATTAAATCTGTATTTGTTAAACACACCTTGAAATGTTTTTCGCTCTCCGTTTTCATCATAATCAAAACCATCACGCAGTTTGTGAAATTCTTCTTTGGTAATGCTGGTAAGGTCAAGGAAGTCGTTGTCATTTATTTCCACATCAAAAGTATCAATGGAAATTTCTTGTTTACTAGCGTTTGCCATAATAAACATAGGAATGGTTCGGGTAAAGGAACGCAACCGGTCTTTAATTTCCTCTTCTTTGGTTTTTTGAACTTTTTCTACTACTTCTTGTTCCTTTTCGGCTACTTTGTTTTTAACGAAATCTTCTTCTAGAATTTCTATTAATTTTTGTTTAAGAACCCTACTGTCTATTGCTGCATTGTTAAATTCTTCGGCAACCAATTTCACTTTTTCTTGAATTTGTTTGGTTGCTTCAGTAGTTTCGGCTTGAGTAGTTTTATAGACTTCTTTATATTTTGCAATGAGTGGCTCCGAGACTTGCGAAAAACTTTCTAGTAATTGAGCTGTAGAAACATATTCGGTATTTTGTTTCAATAAATCATCAACCACGCGTTCGGTATTGGTTTTGAATATTTTTTCGCCTAGAATAATTTCGGTGTTTTCATTTATTTTAGCAGTTTTATTGTCGTTTACTTTTCGGGCATCGTCTAGGTTGAGTGTGGTGCTGGTGGTTTGAGCTCGTTTGTTTTTTTCTTCGGGCATTTTGTTTAAAATTTCTTCTACTTCTTTTGGGAAATTGAAAACGCCTTTTAAACTTTCGTTAAACAACAAATTGGTCATAAAACGTGCTTTCACAATTTCTGAAGCTGCCAAAGCATTAGGAAAGGTAAGCACTTTTTCGGCATCGAGTTCAATCATTTCGCCATAGACATCTTCTGATATTACAGGGAAAAAATTGAGCAGCTCTTTGATGTTTTGTTCTCGGTCTTTTTCGGTAATTTCTCCATTTACGGCTTTTGGATTTAAACCATTGGCAAACTGATCATAAATTTCCAGCACACGAGTGGGTGCAAAATCAAACAGATAAGCCGATTTTTTTGAAACCAACGCGCCATTTCTAATTTCTTTGTAAGGATTTTGAGCCCTAAAAGCCGCTTGCATATACAAGGAAGGCGTTTTAATATCGGTGAGCATCAACACCGCAGTCCATTCTTTTACGGTTACACCAGTGGTTAATTGTCCGCAAGAAAGCGTAATGGTTTTATCGTTTTCACGAATGGCTTTTTTTACTTTTTCAAAAGAACTTTCATTAGCTTTAAAATCATTTTCTTCCTCTTCAAACGATTGACCGTTGCCGGCTGCCACAATTATTGCGTAGTCTTTGAAAACAGGGTCTTTTTTTAGCAATTGTTCCAATGCTTTCACCGAATCTACTCGGTTACCCACATACCAAAAGGTGTGTTTTAGTTCTTCTCGGAGTTCGGGTGTAGAAAATGGATATTTTGTGTTGGTGGTTAAATTTTTTAAAAATGCGATTACCTCATTTTCTCGTACAAACTTTTTGTCTTTTGCTCTAAAAAACTCATTCAAATCAAAGGCATAATCGCGGGTTTCTTCCTCTATTTCAATGCCTTCATTTACTTGAGCGGTAATCATTTGCGAAATACGATAGGTAAACAATTTGAGGTCGGGCATATCGGTGTGTTCGCCTGTTTCGCCTTCTTCTATTTCTATTTGCTTGATTTTTTGTTCATCAAGATAAGTCCAATTGTAAATGGCATCTTTAGTAAATTTTTCGGTAGCTAGTTGTTTAAAAGGCGTACCCGAAAGGTGCAGTGTGTTTTTTCGCTTGATATAATCAAAAGCGGCGTTAGTTCTGCCAGTGTCAATGCCTTCGTGTGCTTCGTCTATGATTAACAAATCCCATTCTAGTTCGGCAATCCAGCGTAATTTATCATAGTTTCCACCAAAGTATTTAGATCCTTTTAAATCTTGTAATGAAAGAAAAGTAAATTGTGGTTTTATGGGTTTGGTCGCAATATGCTGTTCTCTTGTGATGGTGGGTTTATTATTTAAAGATGATGTTTCAGATATAAAAGCATAGCCATCAATAAACAGTTGAAAATCATCAAACCACGAATTGGCAATGGCAGGACGATTCGTTACAATCAATACTTTTTGAGCCTTTAATTGTTTAGCTAAATCATAGCTAGCGAGTGTTTTTCCAAAACGAGGTTTCGCATTCCAAAGAAATTCTCCTTTTTCGTTTTTTTCAAAATATTCTAATGCTTTTTTTACGGCTTCTTCTTGTTCAAAACGCAATTTGTATTCTGCTTTTTTATTTTCGTTTTGAAGTGCTGCAAATTTTTCTTTCCGAAATAAATCAAACAAATCCTTTGATTTGAGCGGTTCGCCATTAAAATAAAACCATTCTTCGCCTAGATTAATTTTTCTTTCAATTCCTTTTTTGATCAAAAATTTATGGAACGTTTTGTCTATAAAACTTTCTTTTCCGCCCTCAAAAAAAGCGGGTGCAGACCACAGTTTTGTATATTTTTCTGAAAAAGCAGCCGTTTTTACTTGTTGCAATATTCTTTTGTCAACATTTTCTTGTTCGGTATAACCAATTTTTTGAGAGCCATCATTCTCTGCCCGATTGGGTAGTATGTATGAATATACTTGAGGGTATATGGCTTTGTATGATTTTATTTGTTGTGTTATATGGGTCATATTATTTTATTTTTTTCGTTTTCGTTTTTAGATATGCTGTTATGGCTTCTACTTTGTTTATAAGTTCTTCGTTTGAAGGAAAATAATCTTGAATATTTTTTGGTAATTCTTTACTAAGGTTATAGGTGGCAATACCTATAGGTTTGTTCACGTCTTGTAGTGCAAAATCTACTGTTGTTCTATCTTTAGATTTGCAAATAATAATACCAATACTAGGGTTTTCGTGTTGTTTTTTTACCATTTGATTTAAGGCAGATAGATAAAAATTCATTTTCCCCGCATATTCAGGTTGAAAAGCATCAATTTTGAGTTCAATGGCTACTAAACATTGCAGCTCTCTATGATAAAGCAACAAATCTATTTCATAGTTTTTGTCGCTAATTTTTAATGGATATTGATTACCAATAAACGAAAAATCGCCACCAATTTCTATTAAAAAATTTCGGATATTGGTTAGAATAGCTTGTTCTAGTTGTGCTTCAGAATAGGGTATTGAGAGATTTAAGAAATCAAAAGTATATTCATCTTTTAGTATCAATTGCGCAGTATTTGCAAGTTCAAGAGGCAGCGTTTGCTCAAAATTATTTTGGCTTATCAGCGTGTTTTGATAACTATTATTTTCTATCGCATTAATCAAGAGCGTCTTAGACCATTGATATTGTTTGGTTAATTGTATGTAATAAAACCGTTCGTGTTCCTCTTTACATTTTTCTAAAATTAAAATATTATGTGTCCATGGAATTTCTGCCACCAATGGTGGCAGAATTAATTGACTCTTATTATACTGTTCATATAGGGTTCTCATGCGCCATAAATTTCGTGCAGAAAAACCATTAACCCCAACAAATTCTTTCTGTAATTCTTTGGCTAACAATTCTACAATAGATTTTCCCCAGCCAAATTGTTGCTGTTTTTCTAAAATTGATTTTCCAATATTCCAATACAGTTTTATTTGTTCTTTGTTTACCTTTTGCAAGGCACGATATTGGGCTCTTTTTATCTGTGCTTTTATTTCTATGACAAATTCAATTTGATTTTTTTCGAGCATAGTGTTATTTATTTATCAAATCAACAAACCTAATTTTTTGACCTTTATTTTTCCAATCTTTTATTAAACAATAGATACCATTATGATTGTGAATATTGCTTTTGGTGCAACCTTCGCAGGGTTTTTCTTCTTTTTCAATTTCGCCAAAAAGGTTGGTTGTTTCGGTGGTTTTTGTGCCACAACTAGTAGGGATAACTCCTTTCAATCCGTCCATTTGCCAAATATTCCAAGAAATTATTTCTGCAATATTTTGGATGGTTTTTAGTGTTGGTTCAGTTTGAAATTTGTGTGTAAAGTTTTCAATGAATGTTATTAGCAATGCTTCACGAGCCAAGAGCAAACTATCTCCTTGCCATTCAAATCCGTAAGTGCTTTTGTATGCAATTTCAACCGCTTTTAACCATTCATTTATTGAGTCTAAATTCTCATTTACAACTCTTAATTTTCTGTCTAAAAGACCAATTCTATCTTCAGTCTTAATAAATTTTCCTGTGGTGGTATCATAGCGACTTACTAAATAGGGTGCTTCACCGCAAGTAATTTCTAGTCGTGTATCACAAACATAGTCTTGCCAAGTTTTGCCTTTTGGAAAAACTATTTTTTCTTTTGTTGTTTCCCAAGATTTAGTTCCATTCTTCAACAAGATTTCTTTATTGAAAATACCATCTTTTCCAAACCAAGAATTGTCAACTAAATTATTTTGTGCGTTGCATATCCAAGAAGGCGTAAAAACTTCTGCCATTTCTTTGGAGCGAGATAATTGCAAAATTTTGTCCTTATGAACTCTAGGCATTATTACATTGCCTTTTTCTCCTGTGATTAATTCAGGTAGTATTTCAGAATTGAATCTATATGAATCTCCGAAGTGTTCGTAATTGTCTGTCGCCCAAAAAATATTTTTTTGAGTGGTCTGGTCACGAAGTAGTATTCCGAGAATGTCAGGATACTTCTCGATTAACTCGTTTTCTAATATGTCGATAACTACTTGCACTTGTTTACTTCTTCGTTAGTTTTTAAAAGGTCTTTTACATCAATATTTAGAATGTTCGCTATTTCATAGAGTACTTCAAGTCTTGGTTGTTGTCGATTTTGCACATAACCGTTTACCATATTGTAGCTTTTGCCTAGCTGTTCGGCTAACCAAGTTTGCTTAATTCCTTTTTCTTCAAGTACTTCTTTAATTCTGTTCATTGTTGTCTAAAGATGTCAAGTCACAAATTTAGTTTTTATTTTTTAATATCTCGTTTTTCAAGATAAAAAATGTTTGAAAAATTGTCTGCTTTTTTGTCCGTGCGTTGGCAAAAAATGGCTCTTTTTTACACTTACCACTAACTAAACGCTTGTTCCAAATCTTCTAATAAATCAACAATATCTTCCACACCAACACTCAATCGAACCAAGTCGTCGGTAATA
>JAIFLT010000108.1 GCA_020048955.1 Flavobacterium sp. | reverse complement strand
CCAATCGAGTTTTGGTTGAATATAACCCGATTCCAATCGAGACATATTCAGTAAATTTTCAACTTGATAGTTCAATTTCATAGATGCTTTTTCTATTTCATTATGCAGATTTTGTTGCGATTCTGATGATAAATTTACATTTTTTTGTTGCAAGGTATCTATCGAACCAAGAATTGCCGCAATTGGAGTTCTCAATTCGTGTGAAAGTGAATCTAAAAGAGTATTATACAGCTTTAGCGTATTGGCTCGTGTTTCTTTTATATGAATTGCCTTTTGCATAATTCTGAACTTGTTTGTCAAAACCGCATTTATAAGGGCAATTATAAAAAACATGATTAACAAAAAAGCATCTTCAGCACTATCAATATGTAAAGTGTAATAAGGATTTATAAATAAATAATCCAGAGCCAAAGCACTTAAAATAGCGGCTAATAAAACTGGTTTTATTTCAAGAAAAATAGCAAGAATGGAAACTAAAACTAAAAGAATATAACCTATAATTTTATAATCCATTTTGTCTCTTATCAAAAGACATAATAAAGAAACAATTCCTACAGATAAAAAACTGATTAGATATGGATTAACTGAACTCTTTTTGAATAACTTGTCCATTATTATTAATTTTTGACAAAGTTACGGCGATAGTTATAAGTAAAAAATAGTATTCTAATTAGAAAGCATAAAGATTTTATAAAGATTTCCTCCTAGTATCAATCACATAAATTATCTTCCAAAAACCATTTTCTTTAAAAAGCGTGAAAGCATTAACGCCAGAATGACTCAACTTTCCATCAATATAGAACTCATAAGGTGTCCAAGCATGCGCCATGGTTCCGTCAACCTGAATGGAATAACTCAAAATCTTTTCTTCAAATTTAAAATCACTAGGAATGGATGCAATAGAATGGTAGAATTCTTTTGCCGATTCATCAGACAATTTAGCGCCTTTTGCATTTTCGATAATCGATTGCAACATAATTGTATCGGAACAAACTGATTTTATTTTGATTGTATCTTTGGCATGAAAACCTTCAAAAAAAGTTTCAATAACTTTCTGAACTTCTTGATTTTGGGCATTAAATGAAGTAGTAAAGATCAAGATTAATACTACAAGTGTCTTTTTCATATGTAAATATTATTTGTTTTTTTGGTGCATATGTATCGCTATTTTCATTGGTGTTTATCTCACAATTGTTTTTGTTTTTTCGCAAACTGGTGTTTATGGCGATTTCATATATGTAAAATTTGATTTGTTAGCGGTCATATATGGTATCGCCTTTTTATTTATAGGTGTTTGCATTCGCAAACTTGTTGTTAATGGCGATTTCATAAAAATCATTGATTTGTTAATGAAGTATTGAAAACGAAATACTCACCAATATTTTCTTGCGCTATAGGAACGAACAGATACCAAAGCAAGTAATCTAGTAAATAATCGTTTGAATTTGTTTCAATTTTAACTGAAGCTTTGCCATTATCAATGTATAAACCATAAGCTAAAAGTTCTTTGTCATCATCAAAAATAACATATTCTGCAAGCGGATTATTTCTTATTTGCAACTTCAATTTTTTGTCTTTATATTCTAAAATTGTTGAATGTGCAAACCATTTTTCAGTATATGATTTCAAAATTACTACATCATTTTCATCTTTAATTTCAAAATTGCTCTTCCAAAAACCATTGTATTTTAGAGTAAATCTCTTATTTTCTATCACAAAAACGGCTTTTCTATCAAAGTTTGAATAAATTATTTCAAGAAAACCCACAGATTTTCCATCAACTTCAAAAGAATAGTTTAACGCATCTACTGTAATCCACTTCTTAAAATTTTCCATAATTACTTTTTAGTTTATCAATTTATTTTTAATCAACTAATTAGTAAATAGTATGGAAATAATGTTACAACTCTTTACTATAAAAAGTAGCTATTTTTTTTTAAGCAACTACAATTTTATTACTTTTACATATTTATTAAACAAAACTTCAATAATGTCTGTAGCCAAAAAAGATTACAAAAGAGTTACCACCAAATCATTGATTGAAATGAAAGCCAATGGCGAAAAAATTTCAATGCTTACCGCTTATGATTTTACCATGGCAAAAATCGTTGATATAGCTGGTGTTGACGTTATATTGGTTGGCGATTCTGCTAGTAATGTAATGGCAGGAAACGAAACTACTTTGCCCATTACACTTGACCAAATGATTTATCACGCTTCTGGAGTTGTAAGAGCCATCGAACGCGCCTTAGTTGTAGTTGATTTGCCTTTTGGAAGTTACCAGTCAGATCCAAAAGAAGCCTTGCGTTCGTCTATTAGAATCATGAAAGAATCTGGTGGACATGCTGTAAAATTGGAAGGTGGAAGCGAAATTAAACAATCCATAAAAAGAATTTTAGCAGCTGGAATTCCAGTTATGGGACACTTAGGCTTAACACCACAATCGATATACAAATTTGGAACTTATACGGTTCGTGCCAAAGAAGACGCAGAAGCTGAAAAATTGATTGAAGATGCCACATTATTAGAAAAATTAGGTTGTTTTGCCTTAGTTTTAGAAAAAATCCCTGCTGCTTTAGCTGAAAAAGTTGCCAAAAGTATTTCGATTCCTGTTATCGGAATTGGAGCTGGTGGTGGCGTTGATGGACAAGTTCTTGTAATTCACGATATGCTCGGAATGAACAATGAATTTAGCCCACGATTTTTACGTCGCTATTTAGATTTATACGACCAAATGACGAAAGCTATTGGAAACTATGTAGCCGATGTAAAAAGTCAAGACTTTCCAAATGCGAATGAACAGTATTAGATAGCAGATTTCAGAAATTAGATGGCAGAAAAAATAGTATCTACAAAAGATAACCTTCAAATTCTTCACGAAGACAATCATATTATTGTGATTAACAAACGTGTTGGAGATCTTGTGCAAGGCGATAAAACTGGCGACAAACCACTTTCTGAAATTATAAAAGAATACATTAAAGAAAAGTACAACAAACCTGGCGAAGTTTTTCTAGGAGTAGTACACAGATTAGACCGACCCACTTCAGGAATTGTGATTTTTGCCAAAACCAGCAAAGCTCTTGAACGTTTGAACAAAATGTTTAGCGAACGAGAAACTAGCAAAACCTATTGGGCAGTGGTAAAAAATAAACCACTAAAGACCGAAGATAATGTGATTCATTTTCTTAAAAGAAATGAAAAAAATAATACATCCAAAGCACATTTAAAAGAAGTACCAGAAAGTAAAATCGCCTCTTTAGATTATAAAATAATTAAAGAGTTAAACAACTATTTTGCTTTAGAAATAAACCTTTATACAGGGCGTCATCATCAAATTCGTGCTCAGTTGCAAGCCATTGGTTGCCCAATTAAAGGAGATTTAAAATATGGTTTTGACCGAAGTAACCCTGATGGAGGAATTCATCTTCATGCAAGAAAATTAGCTTTTGTTCATCCTGTTTCTAAAGAAAAAATTGAAATAATTGCTCCAACACCATCGGATGTAATTTGGAATTCCATTTAAAAAATGTAACTTTACTACACAATTGCAAAGTGATTTTTTCGTTTCAATTGTTATTAACCCCATCTTCAATTAATAATCATGAAAAAAATAATCTTATTTTCTGTATTTTTAGCTTCTTTGGCTTCTTTCTCGCAAGATCATTTTACTGGCTTAACCAATTCCAAAAGAGTTGGTATATTGACAACAGCAATAAATCCAGCTGAACTGGGAAACATGTCTAATAAATTTGAAATAAATGTTATTGGATTTAGTTTTAATGTGGCTAACAATAAGATTGGATTCAGTGATTTAACTTCTGATAAAGATATTGAAACTCTTTTGTTTAGAGGAAACGAACCTGTTAATCTAAGAGTTGATGCAGAAGTCTATGGATTAGGATTTGCAATAAAACACAAAAGCTGGGCTTTGGCTATTACTTCTAAAATATACGGCAAACTTGATGCTGTAGATATTGATACAAAACTTGGAGACGCTTTGGTCAATTCGGGTTTGAATAGTGTTCTAGGTTCTTCTTCAATTAACAATAATTATAACCAAAGACTTACCGGAACGACGTGGGGAGAAATTGGATTTACTTTGTCTAAAAATCTTTTAGATAAAGAAAAATATAAAGTTAATGTTGGCGCTACTTTCAAATTGTTGTTCCCAGGTTCTTATTCTAATTTGGGTTTAGATAAATTCAACGGCACAATAAATAACGCTGGTACTCAAGTATACTTAAACAACACAACAGCCAATTTAAATATAGCATACTCAGGCTCATTAGCCAATAGCTTTTCCAATTCTGAGGATTATTCAAAATCTGTTTTTGGTGGATTAAATGGTTTTTCAGGTGATATAGGAGTTAACTTTCAATGGAAAGATAAACCCGAAACGAATTCAAAGAAAAATCAAAATAAATACAAATTTAATGCAGGCTTAGCACTCAGAAATATAGGGTCTATGACCTTTAGTGATGACAACAATTACAACACAAATTATACATTAAACATCCAACCTACTATTGCTAATCCGCAAGGTTTAAACTTAAACCAGTTTGAAAACATCGATAATCTACAAGAGATTGAAAACCTATTGATTACACAAGGATATTTAACAAAACAACCCGAAAAAAAAGATTTTAAAGTAAAACTTCCCACACTTTTCTCTGCCTATGTTGACGTTAAAATAATTTCTAGACTCTTTGTTTCTGCTTATATTCAGCAAAAAGTGAATGAGGATAATGGCAACGATCAAATTACAGCACAAAATAGTTTTACAATTACTCCAAGAGTAAATCTAGGATTTTTTGAAGTATATTCTCCTTGGACAAGTAATGAAATATCAGGATTTAATGGCGGAATTGGTTTTAGAGTTGGCGGATTTTATTTAGGCTCTGGTTCCATAATTACAGCAGCAATTAATGATAGTAAACAAGCCGATGTATATGGTGGGTTTAGATTAGCCTTTTTATAAAAAATGGAATATAAAACAAGTAGCAGTTACCGAAAAGAGAAGTTGAAACATCTTCTGAACGTGATTATAAAACACGAAGAAAAAATCATTTCATCACTCTACCACGACTTTAAAAAACCCGAATTTGAAGCCGTAATAACAGAGACAAGTTATGTCATTTCCGATTTAAAAAACACTATTAAAAATATAGACCGTTGGGCAAAACCCAAATGGGTACTACCCTCAATTTTAAACTTTCCTTCATCTGATTACATTATCAATGAACCTTATGGAAAAGTTTTAATAATTGCGCCTTGGAATTATCCCTATCAATTGGCACTTTGTCCTTTAATTGCTGCCGTTGCAGCAGGAAATCAAGTAGTAATAAAACCATCAGAATTAACTCCAAATACCGCTGCAATAATTTCTAAAATAGTTTCAGAAGTTTTTGATAAAGAACATGTTGAAGTGATTGAAGGCGGAATTGAAATTTCTGAAAAATTATTAGCACAACGTTGGGATTATATTTTCTTCACGGGCAGTGTTGCTGTTGGAAAAATTGTAGCAAAAGCAGCCGCTAAACATTTAACACCTATTACTCTTGAACTTGGCGGAAAAAACCCATGTATCGTTGATGAAAACTGTAATATCAAACTATCGGCAAAAAGAATTGTTTGGGGCAAATTTATAAACGCTGGTCAAACGTGTATCGCACCAGATTATTTAGTAGTTAATGCTAAAGTCAAACAAAGATTGATTGATTGTTTGATTGAAGAAATCCGATTGGCTTATGGCGAAAATCCTGAGAATTCTAAAGACTATCCAAGAATAATAAATGCTAAAAATTGGAAACGATTAGCCTCTTTTATAGAAAATGAAACAATTATATGGGGAGGAAAAACAAATGAATCGGATAATTATATAGCACCAACATTGTTAGTTGAACCTTCAATCGATAGCTTGGTAATGCAAGACGAAATATTTGGTCCTATTTTACCCATAATAAGCTATAAAGAAGAATCTGAATTTGAAAAAATAATTTCTAAATATGAAAAACCATTGGCACTATATGTTTTTTCAAATAATATAAAATGGGCTAAAAATATAGTAAAAAAATACGCCTTTGGTGGCGGATGTATCAATGATACTGTTATACATTTTTCCAACAAAAGATTGCCCTTTGGAGGTGTTGGACATAGCGGGGTTGGAGCCTATCATGGGCAATTAAGTTTTGAAACTTTTTCTCACAAAAAATCAATTGTAAACAAATCTACTTGGCTTGATTTACCTATGCGATATGCACCTTACAGAGAGAAACTTAAAATGCTAAAAAAATTATTGAAATGGATGTAATCAATTATACCTTTATTTTCTGATGAAGTTGTCATTTAAAATCGGTTAATGCTGAATCATTTAATTCTAAAATAAAACTCTTTAGAGCTAATCAAAGAGGTGTATTAGATGTTAAATTTTTTCTCTTTAGAATGAAAAAACTTTTTGCTTAATCCCCAGAAAAATTATGTGAACCAATAAAAATAATTTTGGACTATTACCAGTCTTTTTTCTTTAACAATCAGCAACATTCACGGCAACGGCTAAGCCACCTTCTGAAGTTTCTTTATATTTAGAGTTCATATCTTTAGCCGTTTGCCACATTGTATGGATGACCTTATCGAGAGGAACTTTAGCATTTTTAGCATCGGTTTCCATAGCCAATTCAGCTGCATTGATGGCTTTTATAGCACCCATAGTATTTCGTTCAATACACGGAATTTGAACCAAACCTCCAATAGGATCGCAAGTTAACCCAAGATGATGTTCCATTGCAATTTCGGCTGCCATTTGAACTTGGTTTGGGGTTCCGCCCATAACTTCGCACAACGCTGCTGCTGCCATGGCACTGGAAACTCCTATTTCTGCTTGACATCCGCCCATTGCTGCCGAAATGGTGGAACCTTTTTTGAAAATACTTCCAATTTCACCTGCAACCATCAAAAATTGCTTGATTTCTTTTTCTGTTGCATCATGGTTTTCGATTACCAAATAATACATCAATACTGCTGGAATTACACCTGCACTTCCATTAGTTGGTGCAGTCACGACTCTACCTAAAGCTGCATTTACTTCATTAACGGACAAGGCAAAACATGAAACCCATTTCAAAATTTGACGGAATTTAACCTCTGTTTTTCTGATGGTTTCTAGCCATTCTTGAGGATTGTTATAGTTGGATAAACCAATCAAACCTTGATGCATATCAAAAGCTCTTCTGCGAACATTCAATCCGCCAGGCAAAATTCCTTCACTATGACAACCAATATACATACATTCTAACATGGTGTTCCAAATGCGCATTAATTCGTTATGAATTTCTTCTTCTGTACGCATCGATTTTTCATTGTCATAAACAACTTCTGATATTTTTCTATTTTGAGTAGTACAATAATCTAATAATTCTTGCGCATTTTGAACTGGATAAGGAAAAGAACATTTTATTTGGTGTTTCTTTTTGGCATTAATACGTTCTTCTTTTACTACAAAACCGCCACCAATAGAGTAGAAGGTAGAAGTATATTCTTTGTCTGAGGTAAATGCTGTAAAAGTCATTCCGTTAGCATGAAATGGCAAAAAGTTTTTATTAAAAACAATATCTTTTTCAACATCAAAAGAAATTAAAAACTGATTTCCTAAATGGAGTTGATGTGTGTTTTTTATAGAAATAATTATTTTATCAATATTTTCCACCGGAATATATTCAGGATTTTGACCGCTTAATCCCAACATTACTGCAAAATCAGTTGCGTGACCAACACCTGTCAAGGATAGTGAACCAAACAAATCCACTTTAACTCGAGTGGTTGTGATGAGTAAATTTTCTTGATTTAATTCAGCCAAAAATCGTTCGGCAGCTCGCCAAGGTCCAAGTGTGTGCGAACTCGATGGTCCGACTCCAATTTTTAACATATCAAAAACCGAGATACATTCTTCCATAAACTATATCGTTTTAGTTATGGCAAATATATGATTTTATAGACAATCTAAAATAATTATTCATAATATAAACAAATTTGTTTACATTTGTATTGTGAAAGATATTTTAGAAATAATAAAAGGGGTTCATCCGGGGAAATTCCTAGAGCGAGAATTGAAGAAACGCGAATTGAATCAGCGTCAGTTTGCTATTTCAATTAATGAACATCCACAAACTTTGAATGCCATTATCAAAGGCAAACGAAGTATGAACATCGATCTGTCGCTAAAAATAGAGAAAGCTTTAAACTTTGATGAAGGATTATTGATGACATTACAGGTTTTTTATGATATAAAAATCACTAATAAAAAAAATCAACTAACGCCAGATTTATCTAAAATTCGTAAAGTAACTTTTTGGGATACAACCATAGATAAAATTGATTGG
>JAIFLT010000095.1 GCA_020048955.1 Flavobacterium sp. | reverse complement strand
AAAAATTGTCTTTCGTTTTTTTGATGATGTTGTTTGAATTGACAAAAAACAAAAAGTTCCTAAAACCTTTTTCATACAAATAGAGCATCAAGCCCGCCATTACTAAGGTCTTTCCGCTTCCGGTTGCCATATTATATAACAAATGTGTGGGCTTGTTTGGTTTGCCCGTAAAATCTTCTGAATGGCAAAGAATATACCGCTGAAAAGACTCTATTTGATAAGGTCGCTGACCAAAACCAGGCTTTAGATTGTCGGTTATAAAATTGGGAACTGGCGTTTGTTTAATTGTTCTTTCACCAAAGTAACCCTTTACTGTTTCGTATAAAAAACTCATTGAATTATTTTTTTATTTGGTAAAAATCTTGGGTTACTTTTTTATCTTCTGCTGAAACTTCAAAGTCTTTGTCATTCAGCGAAGAAAGATTTACATACAATTGGTTTTTGTCTAGCAACTCCACCAAATGTTGTTTTTGTTCTGCTATAGTCAATGCTTTAAAATCTTCAAGATGTTGTTCTTGTTTTTGAATATCTATATTGTAGTTGAGGAACGATTTTGTTTTCATCTGTTCCCAAATTTCCAAAACTTCTTTTGTGTCTTTGGCAGATTGTATTTGTTCTACGAAATTTTGATTGTATTTTTTGAGTTCGAGGTAAACAAATTCTCCGCCACCTTGCCATTCAACATTTTCACTAATTCCACCTTGCTCGCCATTTATAACTTTATCTAATCGGTATGTAATTACATTTTCAACAACTTCATCAATTTGCTCAATTCCAATATATTGTCTATTCATTTTATGTGCTACGGCACAAGTAGTACCACTTCCTAGATGGTAATCTAAAACAATATCGTCTTCCTCGGTACAACATTTAATTATATTATGGATTAATAATTCAGGTTTTGGATTAGAAAATTTATCGTTTCTATTGATATTAAACAATTTTTTTATTTCGTCATCCGCATCTTGATTTTGCCCCCAATCAAGTAATAAGTCAGTTATGGCTTTTGAATTACCCTTTTCTTCTTCTGTAACATCTCTTCTTAATCCTAAATTTGTTGTTATAAAAATCAAATCATTTTTTAAAAATTCGTCAATGTTTTTTTGTGAAGTTCGAAACTGTGCTTTTATTCTTATATCATTTATTGTTCTTCCATCAGCTATTTGAACATCGTCTAAATATTCAATATCCATACTCCTTGTTGTATAAACCCCTTTTCTAATTAATTCTATTTTTTCCTTTTTTACTCTCATCCCTTTTTTAAATGAAATCACAGAAATATTATTTGAGGCATTTATGATTGGCTTATTACTATCACTTATTGTTTCTATTGATAACTTTCCGATTTTGGATTCATTTTTAGCATAAACCAGTACACACTCCATTATTCCTGCAATTCTAGATAAAAAAGATGGTTGTTTTTTTTTCTTCCAATGTAAATTACCTATAAAATTTTTTCTTTCAAACACCTCATCTAATAGTAAATTTAAGTATGGTAATTCTGAAGTTCCAATTTGTGAATTGCGTGTTGAATCCATTTGAACAAATATTAATCCATCATCACTCAAAAGTTCCTTTGCAATTTCTAAACGATTTTTCATGAAAGTAAGCCAAGCAGAATGAGTAAACGAATCATTATATTTAAAGCCATCATTACCCGTATTATAAGGTGGATCTATATAAATCAATTTAATTTTTCCAGCAAACTCCTCTTTCAAAGAATGAAGTGCTAAAAGATTATTTCCCTTTATAATCAGGTTGTCGGTTATTGTGCCGTTTTCGTTGCGGTTAAAAAAACCACCCCGCCCTTCGGGCACCTCCCGTATCGAGTTCGGGACGGGCTCTCCAGTGGAGGGGAATTCTATGCCGTTTATGGTATAGCGTTTGGCATTAGTTAAAACTTTTGGTTCCAGCAATTGGGTAATTTCGTCTTGTGCAAGGGTTTCATTAAAAAATATTTCTTCTCGTTTGTCTTCTTCTCGGCTTTGTCCGCCTTCTAAAACACAATCTTTAAAAGGCCAAACCAAGGATACTTCGTTACGTTGTTTTAAATATTTGCCGTCAATGTTTAAACCTACTTTGTTTTTATAAGCGGTGTAACTGTCGTTCAAATAATTTTTTTGTTCTAAAAAATTAATAAATCCATTTTGGTCAAAAACCAATGCACCGGCAATGGGCTTAAAATATCTTTTTTTAAGTTCTTCGTTTTCAAGCAAAAGTATCAATAATTCAGCATCGTAGTTTTGTGCTTTATTGATTACCACCCATTTTTTCAGGTTGCCGTCATCAGTAACATAATTGGGTTCGGTTTTTAAAACTGTTTCGAGTGTGGTGTAGAGTTTCATATTTTGTCGTTACAACAAAATACAACGTGGGCTAATTCCAATTGTTCGTATCTGCGGTGGTCGAAATACCGATAGCACAAAGCAAAAAGGAACGCCCACGTATAACGCAGACGCTTCCACTTCTTACTCTCCCGTGCTANNNNTATCTGCGGTGGTCGAAATACCGATAGCACAAAGCAAAAAGGAACGCCCACGTATAACGCAGACGCTTCCACTTCTTACTCTCCCGTGCTATTTGAAATTTTCGACCTTTCAGATACAGGAAATTAAAGCGAAACGCTATATTTTATATGTCTTTAGTTTATATCTATAATTTAGTTTTTGTTCAATAGCAAATATATGATTTTCGTTGATACTAAAAATATAGTTTCTGCAAAATGTTTTAATTTAAAATTTGTGTATAAAAACAAAAAACCTTTCCGAATTTAACTTCTGAAAGGTTTTATACTATGAATTGTATTTTTTTTACTTTTGTTTAAAAGCTTTCAATCCAGGAAAGTAAGCTGTATTTCCTAATTCTTCTTCAATTCTTAAAAGTTGATTGTATTTAGCCATTCTATCTGAACGTGAAGCTGAACCTGTTTTAATTTGTCCACAATTTAATGCAACGGCTAAATCGGCAATGGTGGTATCTTCTGTTTCTCCAGAACGATGTGACATTACTGAAGTGTATCCTGCATTGTGAGCCATAGTTACTGCTGCAATAGTTTCTGTTAAAGTTCCAATTTGGTTCACTTTTACAAGAATTGAATTGGCAATTCCTTTTTCAATTCCGGTTGCTAAACGTTGTACATTAGTTACAAATAAATCATCTCCAACTAATTGGGTTTTATTTCCTATTAACTCCGTTAAATATTTCCAACCTTCCCAATCGTCTTCATACATTCCGTCTTCAATTGAGATAATGGGATAATTTGCGGCTAATGAGGCTAAATATTCTGCTTGTTCTTTAGAAGTTCTTATTTTTCCTGTTGCGCCTTCAAACTTCGTGTAGTCGTATTTTCCATCAACATAAAATTCTGAAGCGGCACAATCAAGAGCAATCATTACTTCATCACCAAATTTATAACCAGCATTTTCTACCGCTTTTTTAATTGTATCTAAAGCATCTTCTGTTCCGCCAGCAAGATTTGGAGCAAAACCACCTTCGTCACCAACAGCTGTTGACAAATCTCTATCATGCAATACTTTTTTCAAATTGTGAAAAATTTCGGTTCCCATTTGCATAGCATGCGTAAATGAAGTAGCCTTTACAGGCATTATCATGAATTCTTGAAAAGCAATTGGCGCATCTGAATGCGAACCACCATTAATGATATTCATCATCGGAACTGGCAATGTGTTTGCAGAAACGCCACCAACATATCTGTATAGTGGCAATCCTAGTTCATTGGCAGCCGCTTTTGCAACAGCGAGAGAAACTCCTAAGATGGCATTAGCACCAAGGTTTCCTTTATTAGCAGTTCCGTCTAAATCAATCATCAATTGATCGATATGATTTTGTTCAAAAACAGAAACGCCCATTAATTCGGGAGCTATTTTAGTATTTACATTTTCAACGGCTTTAAGAACCCCTTTTCCCATGTAAGTTTTTCCTCCATCACGAAGTTCAACTGCTTCATGCTCACCTGTAGATGCACCACTTGGAACTGCGGCACGACCTAAAACTCCGTTTTCTGTTACAACGTCAACCTCAATTGTTGGATTTCCTCTTGAATCTAGTATTTGTCTTGCGTGTACTTTAATTATAATACTCATTATTATGTATATTTATAGTTAGATAATTACCTATTTACCAAAATATGGAATACAAATTTAAGCATTAGTCAAAACTTAATCATTAATTTTTAAAAAAACTTATAAACTCAATCGTTTTAGTTGCCTAAGAAAACACTAATATTATCCTACATTTTAGGAAAAGAATAATAAATTCTAGTGATATTAATATTTTTAAAAAAATTCATTCTATTTATCATAATATTTTGCGTTTTGTGTATATTAAATCTTGTGAATTACAATAATTTATCTATTTTTATGGTCTCAAATTCATTATTACATAAATCTTATGAAAAGGTATCCTTTTTTAAGTATTACTAACTTAAAATCAGTTTGTTATAGATTACTGTTTTTAGCATTTCTATTTTCTTATGAAACAGGAACAGCTCAAAACTACAGAAATGCAAAAGCTTATATAATTGACTTTGGTAAAAATGAATTGTTTGTCAAAGAATCATTAATGGAATATTCAACCTCAATTATTGATGCAAGTCCTGACTTTAGAGTTCAAACAACTTTGGAAAGAATTTATACGAAGCTAGAAGATATTAATGAAAATTTAATTACCAACGACAAGGGTTTTAATGGAGACACCGATTTAAGAGATGCTTTTATAAAACTAAACAACAAAACAATTACATTATTAAAGAATAAATCTTTGAAACTTAATGATTATGAAGATCAAAGCAATTTAGAATACGCTGAGATTTTTAAAAACTTTGAATATAAAGAAACTGAAATGGCTTTGTATTATTCTGAGATACTAAAATATGAAAGTTCAAAAAGAGATTTTGGTTTAAAATACAACATACAAATTAGAAGTTATAATAAGAAAAATGTTTTTGAATATAACGCCTATCAAAATTTGATTTTTTACAAATTAAATATTCTAGACAGTAAACTAATTCAGTTATTTAAATATAAAGAGGTTGATAAGGCTGTTGAATGTGCTAAATTTATGACTGGTCTTATACAAGAATCTCTGATTAAAACTGATTTTTATAAAGATGATTTTACAGATACTTCATTGAATGATGCTAATGTTGAATTAATAAATTTTTTCTTGAAACAAAACGAAACACTATTACCTCTATATCAAGAATATCTTTTGATTGGGGAAGATTTTCAAAAAATTAAAGCAAAATTTCTGGAAAACAACACCATCATGAGTATTGAAGATTACAATTCAGAAGTGAAAAGATATAACAAAGCTAAAAACACTTTTTTTGATGCACTGCAAGAAAATCAAATAATGAAAATTGACTTAATGAAAAGATGGTTTGTAACCAATAGTCTGTTTCTTAAAAAAAATATTGAGTTTGAAAATCTTTATGAAAAATTTACAAACCAAGATTAGTGCAAAAGGATTTCCTTTGTTAAGAACTCCTTTTTATATTGTTTTAATTAGAGTTTTTTAATAGTTGAATGAACTCGTCAAATAAATAAGACGAATCATGAGGGCCTGGACTTGCTTCAGGATGATATTGCACTGAAAAGCAATTTTTAGATTTCATTCTCATTCCAGCAACAGTATTATCATTGATATGATAATGAGTAATTTCTAAATCTTGACTATTTTCAAGTTCTTCTCTGTTTACAGCAAAACCATGATTTTGTGAAGTTATTTCACCTTTTCCGGAAAGAACATTCATAACAGGATGATTGATTCCTCTGTGTCCGTTAAACATTTTGTAGGTTGAAATTCCATTGGCTAAACCGATGATTTGATGGCCTAAACAAATTCCGAAAATAGGTTTGTTTGATGCTATCATTTGCTTGGCAGTTTCTTGAACTTGCTCAAGAGGTTCTGGATCGCCTGGTCCATTAGATAAGAAATAACCATCTGGATTAAATGCTTCTAATACTTGATAAGTGGTATTGTAAGGAAATACTTTTATGTAGCAATCTCTTTTAGCAAGGTTTCTAAGGATGTTTCTTTTTATTCCTAAATCTAAAGCAGAAATTTTGAAAGTAGCATCTTCATTCCCAAAAAAGTAAGGTTCTTTAGTAGATACTTTGGAAGCCAGCTCTAATCCTTTCATGTTAGGAACATTTGCTAGTTGTTTTTTTAAATTTTCTATTGAAGTTCCATCTGTTGAAATGACAGCATTTTGTGCTCCATTATCACGAATGTAACTTACAAGCGCTCTTGTGTCTACATCTGAAATACAGATGAGATTTTGTTTTTCAAAATAATCGTATAAATTACTTTCAGAATCTGGACGAGAATGGTTGAAGCTAAAGTTTTTACATACTAAGCCAGAAATCATTATTTTTTCTGATTCTACCTCGTTAGCATTGACACCATAGTTTCCTATATGTGGATTGGTAGCCACCATTATTTGACCAAAATAAGATGGATCGGTAAATATTTCTTGGTAACCTGTCATTCCTGTATTAAAACAAACTTCTCCGAAGGTTGTTCCAGAAATTCCGATAGATTTACCATAAAAAATGGTTCCATCTGCTAAGAGTAAAATGGCTTGTGGACGAGTAGTGTATTTCATTTTGATGTACTTAGTAAAAAAGTAGTTAGTTGTTGTTTTGCAAATTTAAGTTAATCTTTTATAATTCTAAAGAGGATTTATTAAAGTTTATAAACATTCTAATAGTTTGCTGTTTAGCCCTGATGCAAGGGAAAAGCCTCGCTTCTTTAGCGAGCTTTGGAAAGGCAGCAGGAAAATGGATTACTGATAAAGCTCGAACCATTCGCTCAAAAGTTTAATGTGGGGGGAAATTAGAAAATAGGCATAAAAAAAAGGATAAACTCGAAAGCTTATCCTTTATATTTATGAAATTGAATTCATTATTCTGCTGATTCAGTTGTTTCTTCAGAAGAAGTTTCTGGAGCTTCAGGAGCTTTTGTTTCAGCTGCTGGAGTTTCAGTTTTTTTAGCTTTTCCACCACGACGGCTTTTAGCTTTTTTCTCTTCTTTTTTACCACCGTTGTAAATTTCGTTGAAATCTACCAACTCAATCATTGCCATATCTGCGTTATCACCTAAACGGTTACCAACTTTGATGATACGAGTGTATCCACCTGGACGGTCACCAACTTTAGCTGCTACTTCTCTAAAAAGTTCTGTAACACCATATTTGTTACGTAAGTAAGCGAAAACGATACGACGATTGTGAGTAGTATCTTCTTTTGATTTTGTTATAAGCGGCTCAACGAATTGTTTAAGTGCTTTTGCTTTAGCAACAGTTGTGTTAATACGTTTGTGTTCAATTAATGAACAAGCCATATTAGCTAACATAGATTTTCTATGTCCTGTCTGTCTGCTTAAGTGATTGTTTTTTTTTCCGTGTCTCATTTTAAATGCTATTTAATTTGAATAAAGAAACTAATCTTTATCTAATTTATATTTTGACAAATCCATTCCGAAAGTTAAATTTTTAACAGCTACTAGTTCATCTAATTCTGTTAAAGATTTTTTACCGAAGTTACGGAACTTCATTAAGTCGTGTTTGTTAAAAGAGACAAGGTCTCCTAATGTATCAACTTCAGCTGCTTTTAAGCAATTTAATGCTCTTACAGATAAATCCATATCAACAAGCTTAGTTTTAAGCAATTGTCTCATGTGTAATGATTCCTCATCGTATGAATCTGTTTGAGCGATTTCGTCTGCCTCAAGAGTGATTCTCTCATCTGAGAATAACATGAAGTGGTGAATTAATACTTTTGCAGCTTCAGTAAGGGCATCTTTTGGATTAATAGAGCCATCAGTTTTGATTTCAAAAACTAATTTTTCATAATCTGTTTTTTGCTCAACACGGAAATTTTCAATAGCATATTTCACGTTTTTCACTGGTGTAAATATAGAATCTGTAAAGATTGTACCAATTGCAGCATTTTGCTTTTTATTTTCTTCTGCAGGAACGTATCCTCTACCTTTTTCAATTGTTAATTCCATATTGAAATTAACTTTTGGATCTAGGTTGCAGATAACTAATTCTGGGTTTAATACTTGAAAACCAGAAATAAATTTTTGAAAATCACCAGCTGTAATTTGCTCTTTACCAGTTATAGATATAGTTACAGACTCATTATCAATGTCTTCAATTTGACGTTTGAAACGTACTTGTTTAAGACTAAGGATAATTTCTGTAACATCTTCAACAACTCCTGAAATTGTAGAAAACTCATGCTCTACACCTTCAATTCTTGTAGATGTAATAGCATAACCTTCTAAAGCAGAAAGTAAAACTCTTCTAAGTGCATTACCAACAGTCAATCCGTAACCAGGTTCTAAAGGTCTGAACTCAAACTTACCTTCAAAATCGGTTGAATCGATCATGATAACTTTATCGGGCTTTTGAAAATTAAATATTGCCATAATTTAGACTAGTGTCAATTATTATTTGTTGTACAACTCTACGATTAACTGTTCTTTAATGTTTTCTGGAATTTGAAGTCTAGCAGGCACAGTAACGAAAGTACCAGATTTAGTATCATTATTCCATGTAATCCATTCGTAAACGTGATTAGAGTTTGATAAAGAACGTTCAATTGACTCTAAAGATTTAGATTTTTCGCGAACAGCTACAACGTCACCTGGTTTCAAGTGATAAGAAGGTATGTTTACTAATTCACCATTTACTGTAATGTGTCGGTGAGATACAATTTGTCTTGCAGCTCTTCTAGAAGAAGCAATTCCCATTCTAAAAACAACGTTATCTAAACGAGCTTCACATAATTGTAAAAGGATTTCACCAGTTACACCTTTAGAGGCTGCTGCTTTTTCGAATAAGTTTCTAAATTGTTTTTCTAAAATTCCGTAAGAATATTTAGCTTTTTGCTTTTCCATTAATTGGACAGCATATTCAGATTTCTTACCTCTTTTTTTAGCCATCCCGTGTTGTCCAGGAGGATAATTTCTTTTTTCGAAAGCCTTGTCAGCTCCGAAGATTGCTTCGCCAAATTTACGAGCAATTTTTGTACTTGGACCAGTATATCTTGCCATTTTAAAATTATTTTGAGATAGAGATTATGAATTCAGGTCAATAAATCCTTCGATAATCTTTGTTCTTTCTCTTGTTATACTTAATTATATATTAGATACTGAAATTTTCAGTATAAAATTATACTCTACGTCTTTTAGGAGGACGACATCCATTATGTGGCATTGGAGTAACGTCGATAATTTCTGTTACTTCAACTCCACTGTTATGTATTGATCTGATAGCAGATTCTCTTCCGTTACCTGGTCCTTTAACATAAACTTTTACTTTTTTAAGTCCTGCTTCTAATGCTACTTTACTGCAATCTTCAGCTGCCATTTGAGCAGCATAAGGAGTGTTCTTTTTAGAACCTCTAAAGCCCATTTTACCAGCAGAAGACCAAGAAATAACTTCACCTTTTTTGTTAGTTAACGAAATGATGATGTTGTTAAAAGTTGCATTAATATGAGCTTCTCCTGAAGATTCAATAATAACTTTACGTTTTTTTGTACTTGCTTTAGCCATATTACTTACTATTTAGTTGCTTTTTTCTTGTTAGCAACAGTTTTTCTTTTACCTTTTCTTGTTCTAGAATTGTTTTTAGTTCTTTGTCCTCTTAAT
>JAIFLT010000087.1 GCA_020048955.1 Flavobacterium sp. | reverse complement strand
AAGTTTATTTTGATCAGAATTCTTTAAAATTTATCAAAAAATGGTCTTTTTGATATAAAAAAGTAGATTAATAGTTTTTCAGCAGACCCTATTTACTTTTATGATGAATTCCTAACGTATTTAATAAACCACTTCCAGACAAAGCTCTAGCAGTAGCAGCTCGCAAAATGGCATAGCCATAATTCAAGAAATTATTAGGATAATCGCCAAATCGCTCACGTTTGATTCCTCCTCCTTCGGATTGGTCTAGTGGGAAGTTTTTCCAATATTGACTTGCTGCAACTCCTTCCATGTTTGAACTATCTCCACTTAAAACTTTACTTGCCAAAAAATCGAAGCTGTTTTTATTTTCAGTAATTTTTGCTAATAAAATGCCTTGATTGGTTATTTTCTCAACAATCGTTTGTTGCCACAATTGTTTTTTTAAAGGTACGGTTGTATTAATTTGATTTTTAAAAATTTCTTGTTGAATGTGATGACTGTTGAGGTTTAAAAACATTCCGTTTGGTAAATGATTTGAATTACAAATAATTACAGAGGCATTGTTTTCAATTAGTAAATTCATGGCAGGAATACTCAAATAAATTTCAGGATTATCAATAACTAAAAAGCCAATATCCTCAATAGGAATAGCACTTTCACGAATTTCAGATTTAATTATTAGTTGAAGATTTTTTGCTGTTAGTGTAGCTTTGTTTTCTAATAGAATAGTTTTTTTTAACATATAACGTTTTTTTTTGAGTTAACATATTGTTTATCAGTTATTAAAATTAACATTTTTATAGTTTACTTAGATGTTTCTTGATTTAATTTGCTCAAAATCATAAATCATTATTAAAAAATTACATTTCATAATTCAAATTTTTTAATTCTATTATCTTTGCGAATTGAAAATGCCAATATGAAATTCGATTTATTACAAAAAGACACCAATTCTAAAGCTAGAGCAGGAAAAATCACCACAGATCATGGAGTTATTGAAACTCCTATTTTTATGCCAGTTGGAACTGTTGCCTCTGTAAAAGGAGTGCACCAACGCGAGTTAAAAGAAGAAATTAATCCAGATATTATTCTAGGAAATACCTACCATTTATACCTTCGTCCGCAAACAGAAATTCTTGAAAAAGCGGGTGGTTTGCATAAATTTATGAATTGGGATAGAAATATCTTAACCGATTCTGGTGGTTATCAAGTATATTCTCTTTCGGCTAATAGAAAGATTAAAGAAGAAGGTGTAAAATTCAAATCGCATATTGATGGTTCCTATCATTTTTTTACACCAGAAAATGTGATGGAAATTCAACGTACAATCGGTGCCGATATCATTATGGCATTTGATGAATGTACGCCTTATCCTTGTGATTATCGTTATGCACAACGTTCCATGAAAATGACACATCGTTGGTTGGATAGATGTATCAATCATTTAGAAAAAGTTCCAGTAAAGTATGGTTATGATCAAGCGTTTTTTCCAATTGTTCAAGGAAGTACTTATAAAGATTTAAGAATGCAAAGTGCCGAATACATTGCCAATTCTAATCAAGTTGGAAATGCCATTGGCGGACTCTCAGTTGGTGAACCAGCTGAAGAAATGTATGCCATGACCGAAGTAGTTTGTGATATTCTTCCAGAAGACAAGCCTCGTTACCTAATGGGTGTTGGAACTCCAATTAATATTTTAGAAAATATTGCACTTGGTGTAGATATGTTTGATTGCGTGATGCCAACTCGTAATGCTAGAAACGGAATGTTATTCACCGCAAACGGAACCATAAACATCAAAAATAAAAAGTGGGAAGATGATTTTTCTCCTTTAGATGAAATGGGAATTACTTTTGTGGATACAGAATATACAAAAGCTTATCTTCGACATTTATTTGCTGCTAATGAATATTTGGGTAAACAAATTGCAACCATTCACAATTTAGGTTTTTATATGTGGTTGGTTCGTGAAGCAAGAAAGCATATTATCGCTGGCGATTTTAGAGTTTGGAAAGAAATAATGGTTAAGCAAATGAGTCAAAGACTTTAACGTTTAAAGTTTTATAAGTTTAAAGGTTTATGATGTTGTTTAAAAGTTTAAACAATTAAAAATTGAATTCAAAAAATTAATGCTTACAATTTTAGATAAATACATATTAAAACGTTATTTAACCACATTTTCTGTAATGTTGTTGATGTTTATTCCAATTGGAATCACCATTGACGTATCTGAAAAGGTCAATAAAATGATTGAGAATAAAGTGCCTTTTAGCGCTATTGCTCAATATTATGTAGATTTTACTATCTATTTTGCTAATTTACTTTTTCCAATATTTTTATTTCTTTCTATCATCTGGTTTACCTCTAAACTAGCCAATAATACTGAGATTATTGCTATTTTGAGTTCTGGAATTTCCTTTACAAGATTTTTAAGACCTTATATTATCGGTGCCACAATAGTTTCTCTATTTGCTTTGTTGATGGGATTCTTTTTAGTTCCAAAAGCTAGCGAAGGTTTTAAAAACTTTAGATACATGTACCTTATTGGAAACGGACAAAATGAAATGCGAGACAATTCAGATGTGTACCGTCAAATAAACAAAGACGAATACATTTATGTAAGTAGTTTTAATTCGGTTTCTAAAATGGCGTTCAATTTTTCTATGGAAAAATTTGAAAATGATAAATTAAAATATAAAGTAGCTGCTAGTAGAATAAAATGGAATCCAAAAGATAGTTCCTATACTTTATTTGACTTCAAAAAAAGAAAAGTGGGAGAGCTTGGAGATGTTATAATATCGGAACAACAAAAAGATACGGTGCTTAATTTTGATTTAGAAGATTTAACACCAGTTGTTTACATTGCAGAAACACTGTCTTATTTTGATTTGACTAAATTTATTGAAAAAGAAAAAACCAGAGGCTCCACTAACATCAACACGTATTTAGTGGTTTTATACAAAAAATACAGCATTCCAATTTCTGCATTTATTTTAACCATTATTGCCGTTGCAGTATCTTCAATGAAACGAAGAGGCGGAATGGGAATTAATCTTGCTATAGGTATTTTGCTTGCTTTTGCTTTTGTGTTTTTAGATAAAGTATTTGGAGTGTTAGCAGAAAAATCAACTGCACCACCAATAATTGCCGTATGGATTCCTAATATACTTTTTGGAATCTTAGCACTATATTTATTGCGCAATGCTAAACGATAACAACAAAAGTTATTTACACCTTCACTTGATAGTTTTCATTTGGGGTTTCACAGCAATTCTAGGAAGATTAATTTCATTAGATGCGCTTCCTTTGGTTTGGTATAGAATGTTGTTTGCGGTTGGATTTATTTTTATTTACATCAAATACAAAAGAATGCCCATAAAGATTCCTAAGCGAATTCTTTTGAAGTTTCTTGTTGCCGGTTTAGTTATTGCGCTTCATTGGTTTACTTTTTTTAGAGCCATCAAAGTTTCTAATGTTTCTATTACGCTTGCTTGTTTATCTACAGGTGCTTTTTTTACGTCACTTATCGAGCCTATTTTCTTTGGAAAAAAAATTATTTGGTACGAAATTTTCTTCGGATTACTTGTTGTTTTCGGACTTTCAATTATATTTAATGTTGAAGGAAGATACGTTGAGGGAATTCTTTTAGCATTGACTTCAGCTTTTCTTTCGGCATCTTTTGCAGTTATCAATAGTAAGTTTGTTAAAGATTATGATCCAACAGTAATTTCATATTATGAACTGGGCGGAGGTGTTTTGTTTTTCTCAATATTCCTACTTTTCACCAATAGTTTTAATGCCGATTTTTTTCAATTGACTACTTCCGATTTTGTTTATTTGTTGCTACTAAGTTCGGTTTGTACCGCTTATGCTTTTATTGCGTCAACAGCAGTTATGAAGTTTTTAAGCCCATACACAGTGATGCTTACTATAAATTTGGAACCTATTTACGGCATTATTTTAGCCGTGCTTATATTTGAAGATAAAGAGCAAATGAGCCCTCAATTTTATCTTGGAGCTGTAATTATTTTGATAACCGTTATTTTAAATGGAATTATAAAAAGCAGATTAAAAGCCACTTAGTTTTTGTTTACAACTTATCCTGTAAAATTACTTTTACAACAGATTTAAAATTTTATATTTGTAGTTCGAATTTTAATTAAAATGCACAAATCCTATGGAATATTTAGATTTTGAGCTTCCTATTAAAGAATTGGAAGACCAATTAGACAAATGTCAAATTATTGGTCTTGAATCTGATGTTGATGTAACCAATACTTGCAAACAAATTGAGAAAAAACTTGAAGAAACAAAGCGTAAAATATACAAAAATTTAACGGCTTGGCAACGTGTTCAACTTTCTCGTCATCCAAACAGACCATATACTTTAGAGCACATCACAACGTTAACTAAAGGAACTTTCTTAGAACTTTTTGGCGACAGAAATTTTAAAGATGACAAAGCTATGATTGGTGGTTTAGGTAAAATTGACGGACAATCGTTCATGCTTATAGGTCAGCAAAAAGGAATCAATACCAAAATGCGTCAGTATAGAAATTTTGGAATGGCAAATCCGGAAGGCTACAGAAAAGCACTTCGATTGATGAAAATGGCCGAAAAATTTGGTATTCCTGTTGTTACTTTTATCGATACACCTGGAGCTTATCCGGGTCTAGAAGCAGAAGAAAGAGGTCAAGGCGAAGCTATTGCAAGAAATATTATTGAAATGTGTCGCCTTAAAGTGCCCATTATTTGTGTAATTGTAGGCGAAGGAGCTTCTGGAGGCGCTTTAGGAATAGGTGTAGGTGATAGAGTTTTAATGATGGAAAATACTTGGTATTCTGTAATTTCTCCCGAATCTTGCTCGTCTATTCTTTGGAAAAGTTGGGAATATAAAGAGCAAGCTGCCGATGCCTTAAAATTGACTTCTGCAGATATGAAAAAACAAAAATTAGTCGACGATATTATTCCTGAACCACTTGGTGGAGCTCATTATGATAAAGAAACAACTTTCAAAACAGTAGAGCAATATATCATGAAAGCTTTTAATGAATTGAAAGATTTATCAACAACGGAATTAGTTTCCCAGAGAATTGACAAATACAGCAAAATGGGCGAATATAAGGAGTAAATTCTTACAAAATTAATCAGAATCCGTCTCGTCCTAAAAGCTAGGATTAGACGGATTTTTTTAGGTTGTTAACAAAAAATACTTAGTTATAAACAATAGATAGTAATAACTAAAGTTCTTTAAAATTACAGAATTGGTTACTTTCGCTACATGGAAAATCTCAAAAATATAAACCCAATAAAAGTAGATAAAACTACTATAATCAATCTAGAAAAAGGAAAGTTACCTCCACAAGCATTAGACCTTGAGGAAGCAGTTCTTGGTGCTATGATGATTGATAAAAAAGGTGTTGATGAGGTTATTGATATTTTGCAATCAGATGCCTTTTATAAAGAGGCTCACAAACACATATTTGAAGCAATTTTTCAGTTATTCACAGATTCTCAGCCTATTGACTTATTAACAGTTTCGGCTCAGTTAAAAAAGAATGCCAAACTAGAGATGGCTGGAGGTGATTTTTACCTTATTCAGCTAACGCAAAAGATATCTTCATCGGCTCATATTGAATTTCACTCAAGAATTATTTTACAAAAATACATTCAAAGAAGTTTGATAAGAATATCTTCAGAAATCATTGAAGAATCTTACGATGAAACTACCGATGTATTTGATTTACTCGACAAAGCCGAATCTAAATTATATGAAGTTACTCAAGGAAATATAAAAAGAAGTTCAGAAACTGCTCAGAGTTTGGTAATTCAAGCTAAAAAACGAATTGAAGAAATTGCCAACAAAGAGGGTTTATCTGGAATTGCAACCGGTTTCGATAAATTAGATAAAGTAACTTCGGGTTGGCAACCATCTGATTTAGTGATTATTGCGGCTAGACCCGGGATGGGTAAATGCCTTGGTAAAGGTACTAAAGTTCTAATGTATGATGGTTCTTTAAAAAATGTTGAAGATATTAAAGAAAATGAATTGTTAATGGGCGATGATTCTACTCCAAGAAAAGTACTTTCCATAGCTCGTGGTCAAGAAAAAATGTATTGGATTCATCAAAATAAGGCAATGTCTTACAGAGTAAACGAAAGCCATATTTTATCATTAAAGAGAAGTAGGAATGAAGGAAAACATAAACAAGGAGATGTTTTAAATATAACTGTAAAAGAATATTTAGAAAAATCGGATAAATTTAAATCAAACTATAAAGGATATAAAGTGGGAGTTGAGTTTAAAGAAAAAGAACTTTCCCTAGAACCATATTACCTTGGATTATGGCTTGGTGATGGACACTCTTATAGTCAACGTATTACAAATACTGATGAAGAAATCATTAACTATTTAAATGATTATGCTTCACGTTTAGAAAGTGAGTTAGTGATTTATGAACAAGAAGATAGAACCAATAACTATTCAATTGTAAATAGAAATAAATTTATTTCTGAAGAATTTACAACTTGTATCCAAACGGAATTACGTTCATTAGGCTTAATTCAAAACAAACATATTCCTAATAGTTATTTAATTAATTCTAGAGATAATAGATTGCAATTATTAGCAGGAATTATCGATTCAGATGGTTACTATACTTCAGAATTCAATTGTTTTGAAATTGTTCAAAAAAATGAAGAATTATTAAATCAGATAAAATTTTTATGTGATACTTTAGGGTTTAGAACATCAATTAAAAAGAAAAATACTGCTATAAAATCTACAGGTTTTGAAGGAGTTGCTTTTAGATTAAGGATATTTGGTAACTTAAACGAAATTCCAACTAAAGTTGAACGCAAAAAAGCAAGAGAATGGAAATCAATAGTAGATTGGAAACTAACGGGAATACAAGTAGAATATGACAAAGTAGATGATTACTATGGTTTTGAAATTGATGGAAATCGTTTATTTCTTTTACAAGATTGTACAGTAACGCATAATACTGCATTTGTACTTTCAATGGCACGTAATATGGCTATAGATTTTGGACATCCAGTAGCATTGTTTTCTCTTGAAATGTCGTCTGTTCAACTCATTACTCGTTTGATTTCATCAGAAACTGGTTTGTCATCTGAAAAACTACGTACCGGAAAATTAGAAAAACATGAATGGGAGCAACTTTCTGTAAAAGTAAAAGATTTAGAAAAAGCCCCTTTATATATTGATGATACGCCATCATTATCCATTTTTGACTTACGTGCCAAAGCAAGACGTTTATCTTCGCAACACGGAATAAAACTAATTATTGTCGATTACCTTCAATTGATGACGGCCGGAGGAAACGGAAAAGGTGGCGGAAACCGTGAGCAAGAAATTTCAACAATATCTCGAAATCTAAAAGCTTTAGCAAAGGAATTGGAAGTTCCAGTAATTGCACTTTCACAATTATCGCGTGCTGTAGAAACACGTGGCTCTAGTAAAAGACCGTTACTTTCTGACCTTCGTGAATCGGGTGCGATTGAGCAAGATGCCGATATTGTATCTTTTATTTATCGCCCAGAGTATTATAAAATTGAAGAATGGGATGATGATGAGCAATCACCAACGGCTGGTCAAGCCGAATTTATAATTGCAAAACACAGAAATGGTTCGCTAGAGAATGTTCGTTTGAAGTTTATTGGAAATCTAGGTAAGTTTGATAACCTTGAAGAGTATAGCGGTGGATTTGACGATTTACCTTCTAAAATGAATTTAGGTGATGATAATCCTTTTTTTACAAAAAACTTACCTTCGGCTAACGAAGCTTTTGGAAGCAGTTCCAATTCTATTGACGACGACAGCGATGTGCCATTTTAAAATATTGTGAATTCTAATAACGAAAAGTTAATATATTTAATGCACTGCATTGTATAGGTTTCATTTACAGTTTAAATGTCAGTAGCATTTTATTGCATAATATTGAATAGTAAATTTCTATGATTTTTTTTCTTTGATATTACCCTTTAAATATACTATCTTCGAATGAATTTAATTTTAAATACTAGAATGATAAAATCTTTTTTTAACTTCATATTTTTAATTTTTGTTGTAACAGCTAAAGCCAATTTTATATTGCTTCCAATGGATGATGTTTCTCAAAAAAACCATCTAAAAGCTTATGGAATAACTTATTGGTGTCTTGATAAACAGTACAAAGCCAGTTGGTTATTGAATTACAGAGGAGGTTCTTTTTTATTGCCAGATGCACCCGAAATTAGAAAAGAATGTCAAATTAGAGGGGTAAGTTTCGAAATTCTATCTGATGGTGAAGCCAATCAAATTCTTGACGAAATTGCTGCTCCTTCACAAAATATGGAAACTGTTGTTTTAGAGAAAGCACCCAAGATTGCAGTGTATACTCCAAAAGGCAAACAACCATGGGATGATGCTGTTACCATGGTATTAACTTATGCCGAAATTCCATTTACGCCAATATATGATGAAGAAGTGCTTAGTGATCAACTTCTATTATACGATTGGTTGCATTTGCATCATGAGGATTTTTCTGGTCAATACGGAAAATTCTATGGAATGTATAGAAATGCTCCTTGGTATATTGACCAAAAAAAAGATGCTGAAGCATTGGCTACAAAACTTGGTTTTTCAAAAGTTTCTGAAGCAAAGTTGGCCGTTGCTAAAAAAATAAGAGATTTTGTTATCGGTGGAGGTTTTATGTTTGCCATGTGCTCTGCAACCGATAGTTTTGATATAGCTCTTGCAGCCGAAGGGGTTGATATTTGCGAGCCAATGTTTGATGGCGATGATAGTGAAGCCAATTATCAATCAAAAATTGATTATGCTAGAACTTTTGCATTTAAGAACTTTATTTTAGATAGAAAGCCAGAGCATTACGAATTTTCAGATATTGATATGACCGAAAAAAGAAGAATTCCGATGGAAAAAGACTATTTTACTTTGATGGAATATTCTGCAAAATGGGATGTTATTCCTAGTATGTTGTGTCAAAATCACACCCAATTAGTAAAAGGTTTTATGGGACAAACCACATCATTTGAAAGAGAATTGATAAAATCTAATGTGTTAGTTTTAGGTCAAAATGAGTTAAATGAAGAAGCAAGATACATTCATGGGCAAAAAGGAAAAGGTTTTTTTACTTTCTTTGGCGGACACGATCCTGAAGATTATCAACATAGGGTAGGAGATGCACCAACAGTTTTAGATTTGCATCCAAACTCTCCTGGGTTTCGCTTAATCTTAAATAACGTCTTATTTCCTGCCGCTAGAAAGAAAAAACAAAAAACGTAGGAAGAACGAATATCTCTAATTTTTTTGTATTGCTTGTACCCATCTAGTTGTTTTTTCTAACTTTTTCAATACTCGAAAATGCTATTCTCAACTTTGGACAATTTTTGTTTTTTTTAGTATGAATTAAAGTATCATTTTTGAGATAAAATCTTTCATTTTGGAAAATAACATAACTTTCTTCTCTCGTTGGTTCACAGTCTTTGATTGTTTTATTGTCTTTTCTCATTGAATCAATTTCTTCTCTTGTAAAACATAGTAGTCCAAAATTTTCTTTCCAATAACATTTATTTATTTGGTAGCTATTTAAGATTAAAGTATCTTTTTCAATTCTCCAAGTACCTTTCGAATGAAAACTCGATGTGCAAGCTCCGCCATCATAATTAAAAGTCTTGTTTTCATTTATCTTTAGTTTGGACATATATGGTGTCATTCTAACAGTGTCAAACCAAGTTTTAACAAATTCTGATTTTTTGATAACTTTTGCTTCTTCTTTTTTACAGCTGATAAAATTTACCAAAAGAATCATCATTAATAGTTTAATTTTCATTTTTAGGATGTTTTAAAAATTACCGTTAGTGTTTTGCTACATTAAGAAGTTTGGCATTTGTATTACAGAAACTTTCGAATAGATAAGAAAAATAAAGTACTTTTTTTAAATTCATATACTCCAATTTTTTTAATACCTCTTTAACTGCTGGCTAGGATTCCAATATCTGGCTAGGATGATGCTTATTCCTTTCCTTCAACGCAATTCCTTCTCTTACGCGCAAAATTTCTTCAATATCTGAAACTTTCCATTTTATTGTAGACCATACAAGGTCGTCAATAAAGATTAATTCTGAATTCATATTTAGTATCCTAGGTTTGAATTTTGGGTTATAGGTTCCAAACCATTTCTCAATTACCCATTTTCCGTTAATTTCTCTTCTTAGTACTTCACCTATAACAATTATTAAAGCGACGATATCCTTATCGGTAGTCAGCTTTTTAATTGTTCTGCCAATAATTTTTTTTAGATAGATACTAATTACTTCTTTGTTAAGTTCCGTAAATTTAAAATTAAGTATTAAGTTTAAGTGTAGTTGATAATAATTTATTTCGTTTGGTATATTTTTAATTTTTGATATTTCTAAATCATAAAGGTCTTGTTCTGGATTTTCAATTGGAAATTTTTCATTTTTAATGAATAGATCAAGAGTTTTTTGGTTCTCAATCAATAAGCCTAAACCACTAAAATTGTTCGGGATTACAACAATTTTATCATTATCTAAATTGAAAACAAAACAATAATTAGTAGGCAATTGATAGTCAAAATCTTCAAAAGCATCTTTATTAAATAATTTTAGATAATCTACTAATTCTAAAACGTCTTTAATCAAATAATTTTTCTCCATCAGGTGGTTTTTAGCTTGCTGCTAACTATTAATATGTAAAATAAATCATGCTCAACAAATCATAATAAGTAAGATAAATATGATAAAGATCAAGTTTAATATAACAAATCATTGTTGTCCTATGAAATACACATAAAGTTCCTAATAACAAATTTTCTATTCATAATCTTCTTCAAATCAATATTTAACATCTTCAAAGTATGCTCCGTTAGGAGTAAAATATTGGTAAAAACAAAACAAGTTAACCTCCTTCTAATGTCCCGTAGGGACTATATTTGTTGGAGATTTTAGTTTTCTAAAATTTTTATATAACAACATTGATAACAAATATGACAAAAAGTAATAATTGCTACCTTTTTAATTTTCAATAAAAAAATTCCAAATTCCAATTGATGTACTTGAAATTTGGGATTTTAAATTTTGGAATTTGAAACTACTTATTGTTTTCTATAATAAAATTCAATACTTTAGTCATTAAATGCACTCTATCTTTCCCAATTACATTGTGTTTGTGCATTGGATATGGAAAATAATCTACTTGTTTTCCTGCTTCCACAAATTTCTTTACTAATGATAAATTGTGTTGTTCTACAACTACATCATCATTGGTACCGTGAATTAAAAGCAGTTTTCCTTTTAAATCTTTTACATAATTGAGTACACTCGCTTCTTCAAAACCTTTTTGGTTTTCTGTTGGTGTGTCCATGTAGCGTTCGCCATACATTACTTCATACCATTTCCAATCCACAACTGGTCCACCAGCAACGCCCACTTTAAAAGCGTCTGGTTTTCTCAGCATTAGTGAACTAGTCATAAATCCTCCATAACTCCAACCGTGAACTGCCAATCGATTTCCATCAACATAAGGCAATGATTTTAAGTATTCTACACCTTTTATTTGATCTTCAATTTCATTAGTTCCGCATTTTCCATGAATCACACTTTCAAAAGCAAATCCACGATTGTCAGAGCCACGATTATCTACTGTAAAAACTAAATAGCCTTGTTCTGCCATCCAATACATCCATAAATTAGCACCATCTAAATAGGAATTCGTAATCATTTGCGCATGTGGACCGCCATAAACATAAACCATTACTGGATATTTTTTTGAGGCATCAAAGTTACTTGGCTTGATTAATCTTGTAAATAAATCGGTTGTTCCATCGGCAGCTTTTATCGTTTTGATTTCTGCCGTTCCCATTTCGTAACCTTCGTATTTATTTTTGCTTTCCAAAAGCGTAATTGCCTTTCCTTTTTTGTCGTAAAGTATCGATTTTGAAGGCGTTGAATGATTAGAAAATTCATCAAAAATCCAATTATAATCAGACGAAATAACTACGTTATGAACGCCTTCATCTTTGGTAATTAAAGTTTGTTTTCCTTTCAAATCAACTTTATAAACCAACATATTTGTTGGATTTGGGCCAGTTGCTTTAAAGTAAATTTCAGTTCCTGCAGGATTTGCACCTAAAATATCTCTTGTTACAAATTTGTTATTGGTTAATTGTTTAATCAATTTTCCATCGATTGTATAATAGTATAAATTTTGAAAACCATCTTTTTCGCTATGCCAAACAAAATTATTTGATTTCGCACTTGGAAAAAAGGCATCGTGTTCTGGTTCAACCCATTTGTCGCTAGTTTCGTTTAAAAGAGTTTTAATAAATGCTCCTGAAGTGGCATCATACAGATTCAAACACATATCATTTTGACCGCGATTTAATTCAGCAATTAAGATAAATTTTTCGTCTGGAGTCCAAGAAAGATTGGTTAAATAATCGTCAGCATTATTTCTAGGTTTGATGAAAACAGTTTTTCCTGTTGAAAGATTGTAAATTCCAACTCTAGGTTTTTCAGATTTCTGACCAATCATTGGATATTTTATTGAAACCAATTTTCCTGGAGTTTCGTTGATGTCTAATAAAGGATAATCGGCAACATCGGTTTCATCTTTTTGATAAAAAGCTAAATAAGATGATTTTGGTGACCAAAAAATTCCACCAGAAATTCCAAATTCACTTCTAGAAATAGTTTGTCCTGAAACAATATTTTTATCAGAATTATTGGTAACAGCGATTTTTTCTTTGTTTTTATTTATCAGAAATAAATTGTTTCCTTCAGTAAAAGCTAAATTTTGTTTCGATTTATCAAAGGTTTGATTTTCGGCTGTTTCTGGAGTTTCTAATAGTTCTTTTCCTGATTTCGAAGTCACAGAATAGGTAAAATATTTTCCGTTTTCAGATACCAAAATAGTGTTAGCATCTAACCATTCGATACCAAAAAAGTTTTTTAATTTTGTGCCTAAAGCTGCGTTAATGTCTGCTAAAGTTGGCGTTTCTAAGGCATTTGGACCTTGAGTTCCTTGTACTAAAGTTGTCCACGAATCTTTAAAATAAACATATTTATTAGTGTTTGGAATCCATTGAAAACCTGTCAGTTTATCGGCTCCAAATTTTCTTCCTTGTTGTAAAACGCCATCTTCTAAGCTAAATTTTTTCAATTGCGCTTGTGTAGTAATCGCAATAAATAAACTGAAGAATAGTATAATTTTTTTGTTCATAATGTAATTTGTTTGTTGTGGTAAAGGTATAAAAAAAGGATAGTGTAATTAGACTAAAATCATTATCCTTTGTTACAATTTCTTCTTGATGTAATTAGTAATTTCCGACTGAAATAACTTTAGCGATGTATCATGCTCATGATTTAAAAGACTATAATTATCAACTAAATAGCCATCATTAATAATTATTTCAATTGTTTTGAATGGATTAATTATAGAATCATTTTTACCTAATACAAAGTGTATGGATGGACTAAAATTACCTTTTATATATCCATGCATGTCAGGTTCAAAACTCCTAGAATGTAATGCTGGATTAAACAAAAGAGCTTTTATGTTTTGTTCTTTAGCAATTTCATAGGCAAAAAAACCACCCATGGAAGAACCAATGATTATATCAGGATTAAACTCTGTAATTTGAGATTTAATTTTTTGATAAATATTTTTTTCTCTATAATCAATCAAAGGATCATAAACTTCATAAATCTTTTTTAGCCATTCATTTTTTGGACCTAAATTATTTGAATCTAATCCATGTAAATAAGCTATTTTCAAAATTTTAATTTATTGATTATTGTTGGTAAAATAATATTGCTTTTGATAGAAAAACTTAATTAAAAAAATCTAAATTCTGAAACCTGTCATCTGAAATCTGTCATCTGAAATCTATCATCTGAAACCTGTCATCTGAAAACTGTCATCTGAAACCTGTCATCTGAAATCTGTCATCTGAAACCTGTCATCTGAAAACTAATCTTCTTCAATCTCAAACTCAGCATCTTTTTCCCAAATTTCCATTTCGCAAGGTTTGCAATTGAATTTCAATTTGTATTCTAATTCACCTTGTTTTAAAACTAATGGTTCTTTGAGTTTACCATCCATAGTATCTTTATGGTATTTTGGACATTTTTCCAATTCGTATTTGATGCAATATTTAGTTGTCATTACACGAGATTTTCCTGGATCCCATTGCAATTCAAAGGCTTGTTCAATTTCAGTTACGCCATGTCTTTCGTAGAATTTACGAGCCGTTTTGTTGGCAACATTGTACATAAAGTCTAATTTACTTTCTGGATAAGGATGCGATGTTTTAACGATTTGATGTTCTTCACGAACGTAATTTGCCAAACGAATTTTAGTCAATTGCTCATAAACTGTTCTACGCATTTCATTAATTTTAGAAATAGGTAAAAACCAATTTTGAGTGAATTCAATTGCAATTTCATCAGCATTATAAGGTGTAAAACCTGTTTTAGCTAAATTTATTTTGAAATTTCCCTCAATCGATTCATTATTTTTAGTTGGCTCTTTTGGGTGAACTAAAGTGACAACGCTTACATTTCCGTCTTCGTCAGTAGCTTTCAGTTCAAAACCATTTTCATTTTCAGATAAAAGCAACGTCGTACTTATTTTACGAACAGCACTGTCTTCGCGTTCTACAATTTTGATAAAAGCCGCATCATTGTTTCTATAAATGAAAGTTCCGTCTTTGATTTCTTTTAGAACATTGGGATAAACAAAACCATTTTCAGCTCGGTTTACATAAATTCCGTCGGCTTCGTTGTTTTCGTTTATGAAACACAATCCGTCACCATTATTAAGCAATTCGCCATTTTCAATTTGATAGGAATTTCCAATAGTTTTAATCAATTTTCCAATGTATTGTCCTTTTGATTTTGGACTTTCCCATGAACCAATGGCTTGATGTCTTTCGTTTACAAAATAATCTGTATAACCACGATTGAAACTTTTATCTAGTGAAGAATCAAAGGTGTAAGTGCATTTTCCTGATGAAGCTTTGGTATATTTATCACTATTTTGTTCTAAAAAAGCATCTAATTTTTGACGTAAATACGATACATTATTTTTGACATAAACAATGTCTTTCAATCGGCCTTCAATTTTAAAAGAACAAATTCCAGCTTCAATTAAATTTGGAATTTGATCAGAAACATCGAAATCTTTTATAGAAAGCAAGTGACTATTTTTGATTAAAGTATCGCCATTTCCATCAATTAAATTATAAGGTAAACGGCAGTTTTGCGCACACGAACCTCGGTTGGCAGAACGTTCGCCATTGGCAACACTCATGTAACAATTTCCGCTAAAGGAAACACACAAAGCACCTGTTACAAAGAATTCTAATTCAACATCACTCGCTTCACTGATTTCTTTTATTTGGTGCAAATTCAATTCACGCGCTAAAACCACACGTTTCATTCCTGCATCTTTTAGGAACTTTATTTTATCTGCGTCACGATTATTGGCTTGTGTACTCGCGTGAAGCACTATTGGAGGCAAATCCATTTCCATAATTGCCATATCTTGAATGATTAAGGCATCAACACCAATGTCATATAATTTCCAAATTAATTGACGACATGTTTCTAATTCATCATCATATAATATAGTGTTGATAACTACAAAAACTTGTGCATTAAAAAGGTGAGCATAGTTTACTAACTCTGCCACATCTTCAATAGAATTGTGTGCGTTAGAACGTGCTCCAAATTGCGGTGCGCCAATATAAACAGCATCGGCACCAGCATTTATTGCTGCCATTCCATGAATTAAATCTTTTGCAGGAGCAAGAATTTCTATTTTCTTCTTCATATAATACCTTAAATAAAAGTGTGCAAAGGTCTTATATTTATTGGAGAAATCTAAATTAAAAATGATTTTTTAATCATTTTTACAAATATCATTTACAATTTTCAAATGATGCTTAGTATGCAAATTCAAAAACCATTCCGTTGATTTTTTATTCAAATTACCAAAAAAAGGATGTGAAAAATAGGCGTTTTTATCAAACGAATCCCATTCTTGAAGTGCTGTTTTTACTTTTTGCAAACTTAACAATAGTGATTCTTCGGAAATAGTATCGTCAGGTAGAACTACTTTTGGAGCTTTGGCTTTGCCTCTTGGAATGAAACCCAAAATTGAAATAAACAATTTACTTTTATTAAACTTCCATTGATATTCTTGAGGATTAGAGTTTTTTATAGCTAAAGTAATTTGATAAATGGTTTTCAAACTGTGTTCAATTTGCCAACCAACCGTTGCGTTTGAAACAGAAGGATTGGTCTTTTCGTGAAAAGGAATTTTTGATTCTAGTTGGGAAATGAGGTTTTGTAAATTTTGCATGATATAAAGTTATAAAAAATCCCAAAAACTTGTGGAATTTGGGATTTTAGTTATTAGAAATTTATCTATTAAACATTTTCTTCTTGTTCTTTATCCAAATAACTTTGAACAATTTCAATGGCATTAGTAACTACGTCGCTTAATGCTGTGATGAATGTTCCGTCTTCGGCAGTATCAATGGCGTGTTTGATGGCTTCAGTTTCTTTAGAAATTATTTCATGGGTAATAGTTTTTCCTGAAGCTGCAATTCCTTCCATGATTAAACCAATGATTTCTTCTTCGGTTCTTCCACGTAAATATTTTTCTTGCCGAATGATGATGTGGTCAAACATTCGAGCAGCAATGGTAGCACATTCTTTAATATCTTCGTCACGTCTATCACCAACACCGGCGATGATTCCGATTTTTTTGGTAGCTTCAACACTACTTAAATATTCTTCAACACCTTTATATCCTGCCGGATTGTGTGCAAAGTCAATCAATACTTTGAATTTCTTAAATTCGAAAATATTCATTCTTCCTGGTGTTTGTGCCGCACTTGGAATGAATGTTTGCAATGACAAACTGATATCTTCTGTTTTAAATCCTTGTAAATACGCTGCTAAAGTGGCTGCCAAAACATTAGCAATCATAAATTTAGCTTTTCCGCCCAATGTTAATGGAACGTGGGTGGCTCTTTCTACACGAATTTTCCATTCGCCTTTTTTGATGGTGATGAATCCGTTTTCATAAACAGCAACAATTTTTCCTTCTTTAGCAAATTGAACTACTTTTGGATTGTTTTCATCCATAGCGAAATAAGCTATATTGCAACTTAATTCGTTTGCAATTTTCAAACATTGTTCGTCTTCTGCATTTAAAATTGCCCAACCCTCTTTTTTGATACTGCGAACAACAGTTGCTTTTACACGAGCTAAATCGTCTAAAGTGTGAATGTCTGATAACCCTAAATGATCTTCTTGAATGTTGGTAATAATACCTATGTCACAACGACTGAAACCTAAACCTGCACGAAGAATTCCGCCTCGAGCGGTTTCAAGAACGGCAAATTCTACCGTTGGATCTTTCAAAATATATTCGGCAGAAATTGGTCCTGTAGTATCACCTTTTTCCATTAAATGGTTTTGAACATAAATTCCATCAGAAGTAGTAAATCCAACTCGGAAGCCATTGTTTTTTACAATGTGAGCTATTAAACGTGTTGTGGTTGTTTTTCCGTTAGTTCCTGTAATGGCAATAATCGGAATTCTGCTGGGTTTTCCTGGAGGATAAAGCATATCAATTACTGGAGCAGCAACGTTTCTTGGCAAACCCTCGCTTGGAGCTAAGTGCATTCTAAAACCTGGTGCGGCATTTACTTCAAGAATACAACCGCCTGTTTCTTTTAATGGTTGCGTTAAATTTTCTGCCATAATATCAACTCCGCAAATATCCAAACCAATTACACGAGAAATTCTTTCGCAAAGGAAAATATTTTCTGGATGCATCATATCGGTAATATCTATAGAAGTTCCACCAGTACTCAAATTAGCGGTTGATTTTAAATAAACCACTTCATCTTTTCTTGGAACCGTTTCTAAGGTGTAGCCTAGTTTTTCTAATAAATCGGTGGTATCTCTATCAACATCAATTTGAGTTAATACATTTTCATGACCATAACCACGTCTTGGATCAAGGTTGGTTTCTTCTATTAATTGTTGGATGGTTTGTTTTCCATCTCCTTTTACGTGAGCTGGTTCTCTTTTTGCAGCCGCAACTAATTTATTGTCAATGATTAAGACTCTAAAGTCATAACCCGTAATGAATTTTTCTACGATAACTCGATGACTGTATTTTTTTGCATAAGCCAAACCATCAACAGCATCTTCCCAAGTTTTTACGTTGATTGATGCACCTTTTCCGTGATTTCCATCTAATGGTTTTAGAACTATTGGATAACCAATTTTCTTAACAACAGCTTCTAAATCTTCTTCATCCACACAAATTCCACCATTGGCAACTGGTATTGAAGCTGCGTCTAACATTTTTTTAGTTTGCTCTTTATTACAAGCAATATCTACTGCGATGCTACTCGTTTTGCAAGTAATCGTAGCTTGAAAACGCATTTGATTGACACCGTAACCTAGTTGCACTAAGGAGTTGGTTCCAAGTCTAATCCAAGGAATATCTCTTGCAACCGCTTCTTCAACAATACTTCCTGTGGAAGGTCCGAGACGAACGCGTTCGCGAATTTCACGCATTTTTTGAATGTCTAGTTCAGGATTGTAATCGGTTCCATCTATTAGAGCTTCTGCAATTCTTACTGCTGCTTCTGCTGCGTATAAACCTACATTTTCTTCGGTATAGCTAAAAACTACATTATAAATTCCTGGAGTTTTGGTTTCACGAGTTCTACCGAAACCAGTTTCCATTCCGGCAAGGGTTTGAATTTCTAAAGCAATATGCTCAATAACGTGTCCCATCCAAGTGCCTCTTTCTACTCTTGAAAAGAAACCGCCACGACAACCTTCGGAGCAACGATGTTCTATCATTGTTGGAAACATGGCTTCAATTCGTTCACGAAAACCTTCAATTTTATTGGTTGGGCGTTCTTCTAAATCTTCTAAATCTAATCGCATTTGGATTAGCTTTTTTCTTTGTATACTCCAAATATTTGGTCCACGTAACGCTTGAATTTTATCGATTTTCATATTCTATTGGTATTTTGTTTTGTATTGATTGTAATGGATTTGTTAAAAATAGAAAATATTTATTAGTATGAAACATTTTTTATGAGAAAAAGTTTGTTTTTTATTTGATTAGTTGTGGTTGTATTGGTTTTTAGGGATTTGCTTTGCTTTTTGTAAGCTAAAATTGAGTTTTTTTTTTTTGAAATAATGAATAAAAGTGCAATACCATTACTGTCTAGCCGCGATTGTAGTGAAAATCCTCGAAGAGATTGTAACGAAAAGCGGGAATATGGTTAATAAGTAGTCGATAAGTTTCGCTTCAAAAAGTAATAAAACGTTTGCCAAATATTATGAAATAGTTATTTTTACCACATGAAAATACATGGAAAACTAATAATAATAGGTGGCGCTGTTGATAAAGGCAGTTTTACCGAAACAAATCTAGATAAAGACGCTCCAAAAAATTTAAACTTTTTTGAAGAGGGAATTTTGAAAAGAATCATAAAAGAATCTACAAAAAAGGAGTTATCTAGGATTGAAGTTATCACTACGGCATCGAAAATTCCGAGAGAAATTGGTCCGGAATATGTGAAAGCGTTTAGCTATTTGGGTGCGAATAATGTAGATGTTTTGTATATTGAAAAGCGAGAACAAGCAAATGAACCAGAAGTATTAGAGCGATTGAAAGCTGCTGATGTGGTGATGTTTACTGGTGGCGATCAATTGCGATTGACTTCTATTTTAGGAGGAACACCATTTGACGATATATTGATTGAAAAGTATAGAAATACTGATTTTATTTATGCGGGAACTTCTGCAGGAGCTGCTGCAGCTAGTAATAACATGATTTATCAAGGTAGTAGTCATGAAGCTTTGTTGAAAGGTGAGGTGAAGATTACTTCTGGTTTAGGTTTGATAGATGATGTAGTAATCGATACGCATTTCGTTCAGCGTGGTAGAATTGGAAGGTTATTTCAAGCGGTTGTTGGAAATCCAAAAGTTTTAGGTATTGGTCTAGGAGAAGATACAGGTTTATTGATTTTGAATGGGCGACAAATGGAAGCAATTGGTTCTGGATTAGTGATTTTGGTAGATGGAAGAGAAGTAAAAGATACTAATTTGACTCAGGTTGAGCTAGGAAAACCCATATCTATAAATCATTTAGTAACTCACGTGATGAGTAAAAATGATACTTTTGATTTGGATACTTTTAAAATGACTATAAATAGTTCGCAATACGTTTAATGAGGTAATAGGTATTAGGTAATAGTTGTTAGGATTTTAACAATACAACCTACAACCTACAACCTACAACCTTTTCAAATGAAAATAATAATTCACGGTGGTTTTTTTTCAGAATCATCTACAAGTCAGGAAACAAAAGTAGCCAAGCAAATCGCGTTGTTGAGAATTGTAAAGGATTCTTATGAGTATTTGAAAACACATTCGGCTGTTGAAACGGTGGTTTATGCCGTTTCATTATTAGAAGACGACGCCTTGTTTAATGCTGGAATTGGTTCGCAGATTCAAAGTGATGGAAAAATCAGAATGAGTGCTTCATTGATGGATGGAGTGACTCAGAAATTCAGTGGCGTTATTAATATTGAAGAAGTAAAAAATCCTATTCAAGTGGCTTTAGAATTAATGAAAGTTGATGACAGAGTTCTGGGCGGAAGTGGAGCAACCAATTTTGCAAGACAACACGGTTTTGAAAAATTTTCCACTGAAATTCCTCAGCGTAGAGCAGAATATGAAGCAAAATTAGCTGCAACAGGGACAGGAACCGTAGGTTGTGTGGCTTTAGATTCAAGTGGAAATTTAGCAGCAGCAACATCAACTGGAGGAAAAGGATTTGAAATTCCAGGAAGAATATCAGATAGTGCAACGGTTGCCGGAAATTATGTCAATGAATTTTGTGGCGTAAGTTTGACTGGAGTTGGAGAAGATATTGTAAGTGGCGCTGTTGCTGCTAAAATTGTAACTCGTGTTACTGACGGATTTTCTTTAGACAAAGCATTTGAGAAAACTTTTGCTGAATTGAAACCTTATGATGGTTTTGCAGGTGCAATTGCTATTGACAAAGATGGAAACATGTTTCACCAAGATTCGCATCCAAGTATGGTTTTTGCAAGTTATGATGGTGAGAAGGAAGAAGTTTTTGGTTAGAAATTAATCTCCGCCACCACAACCACCACAACCGCTAGAACAACCGCTATCTCCTGAGCATCCATTATGTCCAGAGTCTGTTGAACAACCTGAGGTACATCCATGAGAGCATCCCGAACCTCCATTTCTATTGTTTTTGTCTTTACTTGATAGATACATAAGTAATCCGAATACTAAAATTATAAATACTATTCCACCAAGTTGATGGTTTAGAAAAGTGGCTTGAATTAAGAATAAGGATATTAATGTTACAATTGATGTTATTAATATACTTTTTTGCTTAAAATTAGGTTTTTTAATTATCCAATTACGATTGATGTTAATTCTTTTAAAATGAATATCATTAAATCGATTTTCATTATTTGGCCAAATTTCAAGTGGCGGTTCTGATTTGAAAATTGTTTTGTAATCTTCTTTAGTTTTAGAGTAAAAAGAGTCAAATTTTATTGCTTCAGAAGTTCCGCCTTTTGTAGGATTGTGATGGATTTCTTTTTCTAAAGTGTTTTTACAAAAATCAATCCAGTAAGATTTTGTGTACGTTAAATGGAGATGCCAAACTTGGTCTACTTGATCTGAAGGTGTAACGCTAGTTGTGGTAATGCAGCATAAAAATATAAACTTCTTGTATTCTTCTATTACTTTTTTAGAATAATCAATTGACCAATTGTTTTCTCTTGCTAAACGATCTGAAAATTTGAAATCGCTTTCTTCATCGTTGAAATTGAATTGAGAAATTTTTTCCCATAATAGTTTTTCGTTTTCTGTCATATAATTTAATTATTACAAAGTTTATAAAAAGAAAGTTAATTTATAATTAAGAAATAATAATTAAATCATTAATAAAACAAAAAAACCCAACCTTTCGGATGGGATTTTCTATAGGTAAGTAAGTTAAACAGGTTGTACAAACGTTTTTTATTTCACTTTTTTCACAACAGCTTTGAAAGCTTCTGGGTGATTCATTGCTAAATCTGCTAATACTTTACGGTTCAATTCGATACCGTTTTTCTTAACTAATCCCATAAATTGAGAGTAAGACATTCCTTCTAAACGAGCTCCAGCGTTAATACGTTGAATCCATAATGAACGGAAGTTTCTCTTGTTTTGTTTTCTATCGCGATAAGCATAAACCATCGCTTTTTCAACTGCGTTTTTAGCTACAGTCCAAACGTTTTTTCTACGACCAAAGAAACCTTTGGCTTGCTTCATTATCTTTTTTCTTCTTGCTCTTTTAGCAACTGAATTTACTGATCTTGGCATAATTTTCTTG
>JAIFLT010000044.1 GCA_020048955.1 Flavobacterium sp. | reverse complement strand
AACTAGCAATTAAATTGGGTCTGTCTAAAAATTGATAATAGGCATCAACATAACTAACAGGGATATTTGGAATTGCTTCTTTCACTCTTTTTAAATAAGCAATAATTTGTAGTTCGGAAATTTCATCACGATGAAGGACTTCATTTCCTACTGCTGCCACATCAACTAATCCAGCTTTTGCTAAAGAAATCAACGATTGAATTTCTTTTTCATTTCTATCCAAATCATTGCTTATCCAAGCACCAACAATTGTTTTTAATCCTTTTGCATGAGCAATTTCGGGTACTAATTCATTTCCTTTGGTGCAAGAAAAAGTACGAATCCATTTCGTATGTGGGGCAATAATGTCTAATCGTCTTTTTATTTGTTCAGCTGACAAGATATCGCCTTCGTTTTGACCTTCGATGTAGGGACTAAAACAAATTCCGTTCATTCCATTTTCTAATACTTTAGTAAATTCAGCTTTCATTTCGGCTTCATTTTTTGAACTTACATCTTTACCAGCGATAGTATTTATTGAACTATTCTTTACTATAGAAACTAATTTTCCTGAAAGATAAGCAGAAGATTGGGTTTTTGTTTTACCTTTTCGTTTATCTAAAAGATCTCTTACTTCTCTGGCTTTGGCTTCATCTATATCATAATCTTTCATTACCCAAATTGCAGTTAATGTTCCTAAAATTGGAATTCCGACAAAGAAAATTCGTAACCAAAACATGGTTTCATCGGTTTGTGTATCAGCATTTGATTGAAAAGCGACCAAAGAAAGAATTAAACCACTTAATAAAGCTGCAACTGCAGTACCAAATTTTACCATCCACCAATAAATAGCACCCAAACTTCCTTCTCTTCTTTTGCCTGTATTGAGTTCATCAATATCAATTACATCGGAAGTCATCGACATCATTAAAGTAAATAAACTTCCAATTCCGAATGAGAAAAATGGTAATGCAAACAAAAAAAGATAGGGTTTTCCTGGAACAAACAATAAAAAAAGTAAGATGTAACCCACTACAGAAATCCCTTGAGAAACCAAAAACGCTTTCTTTTTTCCCATTGTTTTTGACATTCTTGCCACGATAGGAATAACCACTATTGTAGTGATAAGTGCTCCTACACATCCAAATAACGTAGGCCATAATCCAAAACCGTTTTCATTTCCTTTAAATAAATAATATTTAATGATGAAGTAAGAAAATCCGGCTGTGGTTTGAAAAGCATTAAAAATTAAAAAAGTAGCAATACAAATTTTTCTGAATGGTTTAATTTCTATCGAAGCTTTCAATCCTTCTTTGATTTCGCCAAAACTACCTAGAATTCCTTTTAAATCAATAGGGCTATAATTTTCGTTCAACGTAGATTTACTTGGAATAAAAAATGCTGGAATTGCTGCTAAAATCGCACAACCAATGGCAATATACACCGATAAATCTCGCACCGCAAAATCGGTAGATGGAAATAATTTTGTATCATACATAACAACATATAACCAAGGAGCTGCAACCCAAGCTAATTGACCAATAAGTTGAGAAGTTGCCATAATACTGGTACGCTCATGAAAATCATCGCTCATTTCATAACCCATCGCTACATAAGGAATACTAAAAATAGTAAGTCCTGAATAAAAAATAAAGGAAATACCTAAAAAGTACCAAAAATTGTATGTTACACCATTTTCTGGGTATAACTGCCACAAAAATGCAAATGAAATACCTAAAATAATTGCTCCAGCTAATACATATTGTCTTCTTCTGCCCCATTTAGATTTAGTATTATCACTTACATATCCCATAATTAAATCTAAAAGAGCATCATAAAATTTGGGTATAAAAAAAGCAATACCTTGTAATATACCACTAAAACCTAGTTTTTCAACTAATATCACGGCGAAAATACCCAACACAGCTGGAAACATTTGGTTTGCAAGCATACCAATACCAAAGGCGATTTTTTGTCCGATTGGAACTTTTCCTGATGAAGATGAAGTAGTGTTTGACATAGGTGTTTTTTTTTTAAAGGTTAGTTTGGTTTGATTATTATGGTTTGCAATGCTTTTTTATCAATAGAAATAATTGCATTTTTATTATTTAATTGAATATCAATTGTTTTTTTGTTATCTGTTGGGTTAAAAACCACTAAAGCGATTGTTCCATCGGGGTTTTTTACTGCGGTTGCAACTACTTCTTTACTATTTATTGTACAACCTATTTTTACAGCTCCAGGTCTTATCAATTTGCTAAAATGTGACATCACATAATACAAAGGTGTAAAGTAAACTTCGTTTTTTTCGGGGTCAACGATTACTGGAGCTACACACCAATTCTTGAACCAATTGGGTCCACCTTGGCGGTCAAGAACCATGTTCCAATCAATCCAACCATCGACTTTATTATTTAGACATCCTATTATATCATTGGCATAACGATTTACTGGCGCGTATTTTGGATGTAGATATTTTTCTTTTTCACTTGCCCAATCCCAACCCCAATCGGTGGCTTCTTTTTTCCAATACCAAGCATCGTCTTGCCAGTGCGGAATTTCGGAATCGACACATCCTTCAGTTTCAATTAGGTATTTATTTGGAGCTTTTTGGTGTGCGTATTTTAAATCTTCTGGAAAAACTTCGTAGGTACTTTCATACCAATGGATGGCCATTCCGTCAAAATATTTAGAGGTGTTTTCATCTTTATACATTTCGTTTGCCCATTCTTTAATGCCAGCACGATTTTGGTCATATCCAAGAATCTTCACATTTCCCCAACCATCTTTTTCTAATTTTGGTCCCATGTGATTCATTACAAAATCGGTCATTTCTTTTGGAGAAAAAAGCGTACTTTCCCAGTTATTTCCGTTTCCGTGTGGTTCATTAATCACTGTTAAACCCCAAATATCGATACCTTCCTTTTTATAAGCATTCAAATATTTTGAAAAATATAAAGCGAATGTATCGTTGAATTCTGGTAATAATTTTCCTCCAATATATTTTTTATTGTCCTTCATCCAAGGCGGACAAGACCAAGGCGAAGCTATAATTTTAAACCCTTCTTTAGAAATAGTCTTTGCATCTAAAATCATCGGAATCAAATCGGATTTATCATCTTCTATGGTAAAATGTTCCAAAGTCATATCGTTTTCAACTTTGGCATAGGTATAATTACTCAACGAAAAGTCGCAAGACGCAATGTGTGTTCGAGTAAGCGAATAATTAGCACCATCTTCACTGAAGTAAGCATTTAAAATTTTCTTACGGTTTTCTTTACTCAATCGATTGAGTAAGTAAGCCGAAGATTCGGTAAATGAACCTCCAAAACCTGTAATGGTTTGAAATTTTTCATCCGGATTAATAGTAACAACAACTGGAGTTCCTTCGTTAGAAAATTGGGTAATTTCTGTCAATGAATTGCCTCTTTCAGAAGTTTCATAAACTTGAACATTTAATTTTTCCGCAACTTTACAACTATGCAATGAAAACGCCATAATACAAGCTATTATCAAAAATTTACTATCAACTTTTTTACTATTATTATTATTTACCATTTCTTTTAATTCTTTAAAATAGAATTTGGTGTTTTAACATCCAACCATAAAACTTTTTCATCGCCATTGTAAGTTTTTGTTATTGGTTTTCCATCTCTAGTTAAACCTTTAAAAGTTCCGTTATCTACATTTTTCCAAAGCACATATTTTGCTTGTGATTGTAAATTAATTAAGCCAAAATGGTTTTCTGAACCTAACGGATTGGCTGCATCTTTCCAATTTTCATCAAAAGCTTCAAAATAGAAACACGAAATATTATTTTCGTTGCTCCATTCTCTCATCAAGTCATAAAACAAGGCTGACTTGTACTCATCTGTTGCCTTCGAACCCTCATTTCCATAATGTTCATTAGACTTTGTAGCCCAACCTGTTTCACCAATATGAACTGGTTTATTAACACCAATTGACTTCATATAATTAACAACACTATCATATTGATTAATAGCATAATTTCGAGATCTTACCATTGCAGCGTCTATTTTTTCTTTTTCTGATAGTTGCAATTCACTCTCTTTTATACCCCAAAAAACTGGGTGATAATGTGTGTCGTGCATTGGATAAGTGTGCATCGAAATATAATCAACCGCTTTTATTAATTGATTCAAATCCTCAACATGATAATCGGCTGTATGTCCGCCCCAAGACGCAAAATTATCCGAACTTGTTATCCAAACTTGTTTAGGTAACTTATTTTCTTTCTTTAAATCTTGCAAATGATTTACCCATTTTAAAATGATATTTGGCGTTACATAATAACTAGTTGCCCATTTCACCATTGCTTCATTACCAACGGCAATAATTTTAATGATTTCTGGATATTTATTTGTTAATTTTACCGCTTCTTCAATTTCGATTGCATTTCTTTCACTTTCTTCGTTATGAATGGGTTGCAAATTTGTCCAAGCGTTTTTACAATCAATCCATGCGCCAAGCATTATGTACATTTCAAAATTTTCATCGGCAATTTTTAATTCTGTAATGGCTTTCAATAAATTGGATACTTCTTCATAATGAACATTATAAGTTCGTAAAACTTTAATATTCATAGCAGAAAGTAGTCGCAAATCTTCTTTAATTTCTGTTATCGTTGGTTGCTTTTCTCTAGTTTGAGTTCTATAACCACCATAACAAATGGCTTGGTATTCTGTATTTCCTAATAATTTTTCTGCCGTCATTTCTTTTGAAACTAAATTTCTTGTGTAGGTTGGTTTACAAGATATAAACAATACTAATATGATGTAAATCAGGTTTTTCATATGTTTAAATTTTATTTTTTAGTGGTAACATATGGTATCGCCTTTTATTTATTTGTGCTTGTTTGCAACAAGCTTTTTGTTAGTGGCGATTTCATTTTCTTAAAATAGTTGCGTTTAAATAAACTTCAACCCATGTAATTTCATCGGTTCTATCGAATATTTTTTTGCTTTCTTCTTTGTTTAATTCTAATGTTTCAAAAGTTTTTGTTGACTCATTTTTATAGTGTAAAATAATTTTATTGGTTGTATTAATTTTATAAATAATTGGTACTTGGCATGTTGTAAATGCTAAAGAGTTTTTTTCAAGGTTTATCACTTTTTTTGAACCATCAACCATTACAAAAGTTGCCACGGTATCTTTAGATAAAAACTCTTCTTTTTTGAGGAAGCTTGGTTGGAATTGTAATTTTCCATCTTTCATTTTCACGCCTAATTCTCCAATCCTAGTCAAGATATCTTCTTTCACTTGACCTGTCATTCCTGGTTGTTGTGCACCTTTACCAAAAGGTGTGTGCGAATAAGGATCGGTTGGAAATGCTCCGTAAACTTCTGGTGATTTATGAATTCCTATTCCGGCTCCAACTTCATCAAAATGATTTACTAAAGCATCAATTACAGCTTTATCTTCCTTATTTTCGATAGCTTTATTGATAACCTCCATTAAGGCCAAATACAATTTGGAAACCATGTGCCAATAAATAGAACCTAAACCTTCATAACCATAAAAAGTTCCTGAACGACCTGTAAATGCTTTGTGATTGAATACGTCTTCAAAAATTTGAAGTATAGCACTTGAATCTTTTGAAACTAATTCTTTATAATCATTATTGGAAGCCAGTTGATTTAAAGCATTTTTTAAGTCGTTAGCATTGTGAAAATTACCATTAAAATGATAGTTTCCTTTGATATCTTTATTGATTATTTGAAAATTATTGTCCTTTAAAAGTTGTTTTAACAAAAGGGATTTTTCTACTTTCTCTCCTGGAATTGTATTTTTTTCTAAAAACTTTGGAAGTTCTTTATTGGGATATAAAATATAACTGTTTTGATCTTTTCTGTATAAGGCACTTTTTCTTAAAGCATCCAATACTTCTAAAGATTGTTTGCCTGATAGAAAACCTGAACTTAAAATAGCTACTTGGCCTTCAAGCATTTCTGGTAAATAAGAAATAGAAATGCCACTAATTTTAATAGACATTAAGTTATAAGCATGATACAACTTATCTTCTCTTTGATTGGCTTTTATAGAATGTTCGATAAAATCAATACTAACTTTAGCAAAATTCTTCAGTCCTTGCATTGAATGTGTTCTCTTTTTACCCCAAAAACCGCTGTTATAAACTTGAAAACGATATTCTGAAGCCACTTGACCTAAAGCATTGAGTATCTTTTGTCTTTCTTCATTAGAGATTGAACCAGATAATAAATGTTGATTATCTAATAGAATTTGTCTGATGGCATGATAAAATTCTACCATTTCGTTAGAAATTTTGATGGTTTCTTGGTTAGAATTATCTAATAATTGTTGGAAAAACTTTAAAAATCTTCTCAAATAATAAAGCGTAACCATGGATACACCATTACCTACTAAAGCATTATTAGCGTCATTCCATTCTGGACGTTGGGTATTCATCCAAATACCTGCTTCTGGAATAAAATTGGACATTTTTGCCAAAACGGTAGCCAATAATTTCTCAATTAGATTTACATGATAAATTTCGTCGTTATTATCTCTCAAAAGTGCACCATCAGCACCATTTTGTTTACGGCGTTGGTTAATTTTTGCATCCCATTCGTGATTAAACTCGATAGTATCCTTTGGATTTTTAAGAATATCTTTAAATGGCTTTATAGTGTATGGAACCGCAGCATAAACAAAACATTCTTTATCAAAATAAGCGTTTAGTTTTCCTGGTTGGTATTTTTCTATAAACTCTAAAAACTTCAATAAATAGATAATTTGATGATCACCCCAATAACCAATGTATGACCATGGGTTGTCTGGCTCTATAGTTTCCCAATCAAAACCATCTTTGGTAACACGATAAGGATTGTATCCGTCAAAAGTAGAAGCGTTCAAAAACTTGTGAATCATTCCGTCGATAAACTCAGGATAAGCATTAGCTAACGATTCCCAATTTTGAAAAATATCACGCCAATTTCCTTCGTAATCTAATATTTTAGAACCATCAATTTCACTTCTGGTATTAATTGAAAATTTATTCCATGGACGACTTGGATCACCGTGCCTTCTACTAAATTTAAGCGGAAGATATTCGGTACAAAGACGAATTAAATCGGCATTTTCACTATTTGAGATTAAGTGTTGAAGATGAGAATAATCAAAAATTTCTGGTAAATTATCTAGAAATTTACTTTCTTCTTGAAATAAGGATTTGTTTGCTTTAGCTATGTAATTTACAAAATCATTTTTATCGATGGCATAATTATTATCAAAAATACCTCCGCGCATAATGTTGAATAAAACATTTGAAAAATGGCGCGTATCTTTTCGCTTGTCTGCTGTAAATTGTAATCCGTCGGCAGTTGCATTTAGAGCGATAAGGTTTTGATTACCCAACTCAATATCTTGAAATATTTGATTGTCTAACGTATTATCATTGCAAATAGCTTCTGCTAATTGAATAACTTGAGCTTGATTTTGATTTACATTAGCAATAATCTTCCACGATTTAGAGGAATTTTTTGTCAAAAACAAATCTGACGAGACAAAATAAGCACCTTTTTCGCCTTTAACATCTGTTTCTTGATGCAATTTTTGAAATTTTCTAAAAGAAGAAAGCTGCAATGAAGAAAGCAAATAAGTTGGATTATCCAAACCTAAAGACCAAGCTATATTTGCTTTTAGCGCTTCGCTTGGTTCTGCTTTATCAACAATAATGGCACTTAACGCAAAAATGCCTAAACCACTTGCTGCATGCAATTCATTTCTTTTGTAAGCATCTACAAGATTACTTGTTGTAGCTTGTAAATCACTATTAACTCCTTGAGGTAAAACATTTTGAATTCCATCAAGAAGTGTTATTTTATAGTCATTTTGAGAGTTATTAATTATATCCGATTTTTTTACAAATCCGAATAAATTACTAGAACTCCATTGGTATCTGAAAGTTAATTGAAAATCATTATGAATTTCTTCAAAAATGATTTTGTTACCAAACTCGTTTTTGTATAAATTTCGAGTTAAGTTGTATTTATCATTAAATCGTTCAGAAAAAGGTTCCCATATGTATTTTTCGTTGTTACTTTCAACTTGAAAAATAGTTTTACTTCCAGTAATATCAGCGAATTCGGTTATTTTATCATCTGTATAGTAAGGAAAAAGGGCAAATTCAGCATTTTTTCTTCCAGCTGTTAATCCGCCATTACTGGAAATAAACATCCAATGATTAGAATCGCTAACGATACTCATGAAAAAAGGTCGCATGGCATCGTTATTGGATATTTTATAGTAAACTTCTCCTTCTATTGATATTATGTTCATATCAACAAGATTTGTCGTTACAGTATTATTTACTTTTTCAATACTATTTTGGGATTGGCTCATAAACACTCTTTAATTGAAATTTAAAAAAATTAAATAATCTAATAGACTAAATAAAAAAGTCTATTAGATTATTATTTGAAAAAAAAACTTATTGATAAACTCTTATATAATCGACTAACATTTCTTGTGGGAAAGGAGTTTCACTGTTAGGTGCTCCTGGATAGTTTCCGCCAACTGCCATGTTAAGTATTATGTAGAATGGTTGGTTAAAAACCCAATCTCCAGTAACATCAAATGGAGTTATTTGATTGTAAAGAACATCATCAACATAAAAGTTAATATAGTTTTCTCCCCATTCTATTCCGAAAATGTGAAAATCGGTATCAAATCTGCTATTTGGTAGCGTAAATGTTTTAGTTATTGCGTTTCCAGCAGAATATCCAGGACCATGAACAGTTCCAAAAACTTTAGTAGGGCTATTTCCTAGGTATTCCATAATATCGATTTCTCCACATTGTGGCCATATTGCAGTATCAGAATTACTTCCAAGCATCCAAAAGGCTGGCCATAGACCTTTGCCCCTAGGTAATTTTATTCTAGCTTCTAATCTACCATACTTGGTTTCAAATTTGCCTTTTGATAAAATTCGAGCAGAAGTAAAAGCTTCTCCCATATACTGTTCTCTACGTGCAGTAATTTTAAGTAACCCATTTTCAACTTTAATATTTACAGGTCTATCGGTGTAATATTGAAGTTCTTCATTACCCCAACCATTTGTACCAGTTCCAATATTGTAAGACCACAAATTGGAATCTGGAGCTCCGTTAACACTAAATTCATCACTCATTACTAACTGATTTTTAGTAACAACTGTTTGCTTTTCGTCTGTAGAGCAACTGTTAAATAATAAAACTATAGATAATGAAAGTATTAAACTCTTCTTATTTTTTATTGAAATCATTTTTATTTTTTTTAGTTATGAAAATATACATTATCAACGTATAATATTGAATTATCACCTCCTTCAAGAATAATTTGTGCGAGATTAGATTTACTTAAGAGACCTGGCATTGCAGAAAATGGAATTTCAATTGAAATCCAATTTTGAGAAACAACAGAAGTTGGAGTTGTTGCTGTAAATGTTGTAGAATGTCTTGTATCATTACCTCCACCGAAAACTCCATCTGCACCAAAATCTACAACAATAACACGCAGTTGTCTCCCAGCAGCGATTGGACCAGGAATAAATGCGTCTAAATGAATATGAGTCATTGAACTAGCATTCACGGTTGGACTACTAAATTCAATACCAACAAAGTTAAAATTTGTATAATTCAAAACATTATCACCTAAAACAGAAAAATCATTTGAAACTGTTGTTTGCCATGGTTGCCAATATCCATTATAATAATTTACAGGTACATTAGTATAAGTATCTGAAAATATGGAAATTACATTAGATGGATTTAAAGTTGGAGTTGGAGCATGAATATAGGTACCTGTACAATTTATTATCAAGCTTCCTGTTGTAGGTTGTCCGTTGAAAGTGGCTGTTATTGTTGCTGTTCCAGCCGCAATTGGGGTTACCACACCTGCATCATTAACGGTAGCAACAGATGGATTTGAAGAAACAAAATTCAAATATGCTGGAGCTATTGATACCGATTGATTTATCCCATTTGGCATATTAAACGTAGAAATAACACCAGTAACTGTTGAAGTTACACCTACAAAAGTTGATCTTGTAACGTTAGTACCATTCATGATTGAAGCGCTTAATGGAAGAATTGTACCTAATTTTTCAAACTTTAAGTCATCAATCCAAAAAGTATATCCTAAACTGTTTGTACCTTGAGTACCAGCAGCATATCTAAACATTCCCCTTTCTTTAACTAATTTAGAAGCATCTGGAATAGGGATAATTACTTTTTGCCAGTTTGTACCTACACTAACATTAGTAATAGTTGCAATATATTTATTAGGATAAAAATCTTCACCAAAACCAAATTCAGCAATATTGACTCCTTGACTTGCTTTAACATAAAAAGTCAAAGCATCATAACCTGACAAATCACGACCTTCTCCTTCTGTTCTAAAAATTGCACCCGCATAAGAACCTCCTGGATCATTGGCATTAGGCACATCAAAACGCATGGATGCAGTACCTCTGTAACTTACTTGACTGTCTACTGACCATGCAGTAGGTTTAGAACCTCCGTAGGGAAAATAAAAGTCACTACCCATAGCAACTGGTGCATCTATAAAAACCTCTGCAGTTTTAGGAAATGTTGCGTTTGTAGCTTCATCAGATAAATCTCTCTCGCAGCTACTATTGATTAAAATAATCAATCCGAATAAAAGCGAATTTCTTAAATAATTAATTTTTCTATTTTTCATTTTTTCAATTTTTTTAAATTATTTACCAATATTTATATGAATGTATGTTCTGATTTCCCATTCAGATCCATTTCCAAATCCTACAGGAGTTAAAACAGGTACTGCTGGAAAAGTATTTTCTGGAACAAAAGTAGGTGAATATCTTGGAGAATATTGGTCTAAAGAACGCCAAATACCCATAATACCTATTTTAGTATCAGGCAAAATAAACCAATTTGGTTTTCCAACAGAGGTTGAAATATCTATGGAACTTTGTAAAGGATAGGTTAAATTAAAGTCACGGTGGTAATCAAAAGGACCCCAATCATTTATTTTTAAAGAAGAAACGACTTTTACTTTTTTGTAAATCACTCTTACATCACCACCCATTCTATTGATTGTTCTTTCTGAGTCACCATTGGCTTGCCCATTACCAAAATATAGGTTGGCAATCATCCCTAAATCTGGACTAATTTTTGAAACTATTCTTGTATTAGATTCCCATAAATTTTGTGCAGGAGTTGAATTAGGGAAAGCAAAAGGAGTACGATTTGCTAAAAATCCGATAGCAGCATCCATTGTAGTAGGTAATTTTCTGTATACAAAACCTGTACTAAAAGCAAATTTAGCATCTTCAACCATATCGTTGTTCCACTCATACATCCAAGTGGCAGGAGTTGGGTCGAAAGTAAGTAATAGCTCTCCACCTAATGTTTTTCTATTACTTCTAACAAAAAACGGATCGTCTAATACGTTTCTTAATCTTCCCGGAGCATTAACACCATTTGGCATAGCATCAACAATAGGTTGTTGCCACAACATATTTGGGGCAATTTGAAGTTTAGAGTTAATGTTGTAAGTAAATCCAGCAAGAAAGTTCATTTGGTTACCACTTCCTGAATCTTTTAGTCTCCAACCAGTGAAAGTTTGCGTATTATCAGCACCTCCATTAGCAACTAAACCTTGAATTGCACCTTGAGTATAGACATTAAATCTACCTTTAGAAAACGTTAACTTTGCTTTTCCTCCCCAGTTATCTTCATTATTTATCTTATCTACCTTAACAACATTACCATCCATCATTTGAAACTCTCTACCATTTAAAGGCTGACCTGCCCAAATACCCCCTGCTTCTATACCAAGATTGCCTAACTTTGTTTTAAAATGAACAGTTGCTCTTCTTGTTTTAGGAACTGGAAATGCAATTGAGGAAACCGTTTCTGAAATTTCAACTTGATTTATATCTTCATGATATACTGCTGTAGCATCAACTTTACCTAATTTTGTTCCATATTTTAAAAGGTAAGCTGGATTAGCTCCCCACCATAATTGTGGACCAAAAGCCGCTTTTAATCCTTTTAAACTTCTTTTTCCGTCAATTTCAAAACCTAAAGTTTCTCCGTTATAAATATCTAAATTTGGACCATAGTTAGCTTCAGAATACAATGCAAAAAAATCGCCTTCGTAACCCCAGTGATAATGACCCGTTCTGTAGAATCCTCTTAATTCAAAATCTTTTGCATTCCATGAGTAAGAAGCATTATAGACTTGAACTCTATTAAAATCACTTACAACTAGAGGACCATCAGGTGTATTAAAAGATTGAGCTCTACCTCTATTTTCATAAAAGATTTCGTTTATAGGATTTTCAGCAACTCTTCCTAAAATATTAAAATTTACATTTGCTTTCATATTTGAAGATGGATTACCCTCAACACCTACAAAGTAGGACTGCATGTGATCAAAACCTAACTTATTAGGGAAATTAGTTGTTGCAGGATCATCACTTTTTGGTGTAGTAATTAAGCTACCACCTGTATTAAAGGTTGTAAACTCTGCTCTAAGATTACTAATTTTTAAAATTTGACTATCATTACTTCCTAAAGCTGCTTTATCTGCTCTAGCTCTCAATGAAGCATCCGTAAGATTTGCTTCATCAAAGTGAGTGTTCATTTTGGCTTTGTTTGCTGTTTCTGCAAACGGATTGAACTTATGAATATCTTTTAAAACGTAATAAGCCGCTCTTGGATATAAAGTATAAAATCCTTTTTCGTTTGTTGGTCCTTTGGCACAAATACCAAACCACTCTTCATTCATGTTATTATCACCTTCGGTAAAGTCTTTTTGGTAACCACCATTAGACCAAGATGCGTTACTGTCGTGCGTATCTAAATTCTTAGTTTGACCATATTTCCACCAACCATCACTAAATTGAAAGGTAAATCCTCCTAGTGAATTTCCTGCTTTACCTAAACCTGCAGCATTTTCGTAGATTTCTTTCCAATTTCCTTTTAAGTAAAAAGCTTGTGCATTTTGATCTTCTTGATTGGTAATAACATTAAAAGCATCAGACCCAAATTCGGTAAATAGAACTGGTTTACCATATTCCTTTTTTACTCTTTCAAACAAATCACCAAATGAAACTCCACGATAAACGTTTGTACCTAATACATCAACATCCTTACATTCTTCGGCAACTATATCTAAGAAAAGTAAATCACCATTACATATCGCCATGGGATGATTGGCATCAATGGATTTCATTTTAATAACTGCTTCATTAAATAATTTGTACATTGAACGTGCACGAGCAGTAGATTTTCTGTCTTTTACAGGTATATTTTCTGTTTCAGCTCCATCCCAGAACAAACCATAGTTATTTTCATTTCCAAGAAGAAACAATAATAAACCTTTTGTATCTTTATATTCTGTAGCCATTTCAGTAGCTTCTTTAAGTAGAAGTTCTCGGGTTTTGGCGTCAGAATATTCTGTATTTGGTTTCCAAACACCATCAATAGTTAAACCATATCTACCAAAAGAATGGTTTAACATGGTATAAATTCCATAATTGGCATGAATATACTCTATCCATTTTTTTGGAATACCTGTGTAAACACGAATAGTGTTAACCCCCATGTTTTTTAATAAACCCATTTCATCATCAAGAGCCTGTTGAATAAATGCATCAGGTTGTTTCCATAGGCTGTAGGTATAATTTGTTCCTATTGGAAAATAATCCCAATTCATTCCATTGACAATAAAATCTCTCCCATCAACTGTTAGCTTTTGATCGGAATTATTTTTTTTAATAGTAACTTTTTCTGTTTGTGAAAAAGTGGTAATAGAACTGCAAAAAATTAGTAGAAAAATAATTTTTTTCATTTGAAATACTCGATTAGATTAATAGTTAAATGTTAAGTCTCTTATTAAAGTTTTTATTAATTTCATAAAAATAGTAATGAATTATTATACAATTGACAAAAACAACCACAACAAAAAACATACACTATAAAAAATAAGTGTATAGTTGTTGATTCATTATTAAAAACACTTTAAAATAGTGCCATTCAGATTAAATTTTTGGGGTTTAAAAAAATCTCTTAAACCTATTTGTTGAGGATATGTATAGGTATTTTAGTTAAAAAAGTTGTCATTTAAATGGATAAAATATATTCGACAAGCCCTTTTTCATGGGATAAATCCATTTTCTTACGCAAACGATATCGTTTTATCTCGATACTACGTACAGAAATGTTTAATAATGGAGCTATTTCTTTAGAAGATAGGTTCAATCTTAAGTAGGCACAAAGGCGTAAATCATTTGGAGTTAGTGAAGGATGTGCTAGTTTAATTTTCTTTAAAAAATCTTTATCCGCGGTATCAAATGCTTCTTTGAAAACGTTCCAAGTATCCTCTTGAGAAATATTTTTTGTAATAGTTGAAATTACAGATTTAATACTTCTATTATTACTTTCTTCAGACGATTTTTTTAGATCTTCTTTAATTAACGATAATAATTCATCTTTCTTAATTAAGCTCATTGTTGAAACGGCTAATTCTTTATTTTTTGCATCAAAATCTTGTGCTAATTGTTCATTCTTAATTTTCATTAATTGTTGTTCGTTCTCCAATTCTTTTATCTCTAACAATAAATTGTTTTCTTCTATAAGCTTTTCTCGTTGCATATTATAATAATTCTTATAGATTTTATTAATATGTATTAAAGATAAAATGATTAATAAAGCATAAATTAAAACAGCAAAATTAGTAGCATACCAAGGTTTTTTAATAGTAAATACATAAGTAGCTATATTGTCATTAGTAGCATTTGAAACTCTTGATCTTACTTTAAAAATATAGTCGCCTGGAGGAAGGTTTTTAAAATTCACCATTGGTTTAGCACTCCACTCACTCCATTCTTCTTGAAAACCTTCTAATAAATATTGATATTCTGCATAGATATATTTATTATATTCAGGAACCGTATAACTAAAAGTTACATTATTTTCATCATAATTGTATTCACCTTCTTCAGACAAAGGATAACTGATTAGCTTTTCATTTAATTTATTAATACTTAAATTAGTAATAGAAACATTATGGCTTTTAATACTCAAATCATTAATATTAATCACATAATAACCATCTATAGTTCCTATAAGATATTGATAATTTGATAATTGAGATATATTTTCATATCCTAACATAGAATTTGTTAATGTAGAAGGAATTGAAATTACATTCTTTTTTAAAGTTGCGTTTAACTTGTTTAATGTAAAATAATTTATATAATTTTTAGTAAATAACCATAATTTGTTAGAATTATCTAAAATCAATTTTCCCGAATTATATTCACCATTATCAAAAACACTACTTAATGAATTATCTCTTTTAAACAATTTAGACTTTTGATTTAACTTATAAATACCATTTTTATAAGCATAATATATTGAATTATTAAATTTAGCTAATCCAGCGTTTTTGCCTTTTGGTGGATTAGTATAAGTGAATAATTTAGAACATTTTTTAAAATAGTTATCAATTTGAAAACGAAAAACTCCCTTATATTCATGACTAACATAAACTTCATTATCATTAGTAATTTCGAAATACTTAGAGGAATAATTGAATCCTTCAATTTTATTCTTAAAAACCCATTGGCTATTTACTTTCGCTAAAACGGATATTCCGTAATAGTTTCCTTGAATTATTAGATTACTATTACTAGGTACTGCCTCAAATTTCCATGTTCCTGATTGAGAAAAAATTGATTTTGATGTTTCATTTTCTATTAGAAAAGTTCCAGAATCGTGACCACAAAAAAGCGTTTTATCATGAACAAAAAGGGACCAAACTTGACCTTTAGTGCCATTAACAAATCTGAATTGATCCTTATTTAAATAATCTTTACAAAAAAGACCTTGATTGGTTCCAACATATAATTTTTGATTGTGCATTATTGAAGTATAAACGGTACCCAGCATACCCGTATCATCAGTAAAACTTTTAATTGGTGATTGAAGATTAATACAATTAATTCCATTATCTAAACCAATCCAAAGATTTTTTTCTGCGTCTTCCATTAAAGACAAAACAGTATTGTTACACAAACCTTTACTTTGAGTGATGTGGTATTTAACTTTTCCTTCTTTTGTAACAATAAAAACTCCATTTGATATAGTACCCACTGCAAAACTTCCATCAGAAAGCATCTGACTACTATAGATACTGCTTGCTGCAATTTCTAAATCTGCCTCAGTTTTAAATTTTAACAGACTTCCATTAATTAATTTATAAAAACCATTAAATTGTGTGTGGATTAAGAGTCCCTCATCAATAGAAAAAATATTAACAATTTTATTTCCTTTTAAAATTGAGTTATTGGATATTAATTTACTAGCTCCATTTTCAATTTCAAATAAGGAGTAATCTGTTGTTTGATAGTAAATTGAATTTGACGTTTTGAAAGATTTTAAAACACCATATTGTGGTACAACAATTTTGAATGTATCTGCTTTTGTGTCATAAATAAAAATAGTATTTAAAGACTGAAAAACAACCCATTGATCGTAGCTTATAATATTCCAAAACTGCTCATCATCAAGAATTTTTGATTTAACTTTATCACTTAATGAAGTATAATTTAAGTGACCATTGCTTTTTCTTGTCCAATAACCAAACTCCATGTAACAACCCGAATATATTCTGTTTCCAATTACTTTAACAGAACGAATAATGGTTTCATTTGGTGATTTATACAAATTCCAACTAGAGCCATTAAACTCTAATAAACCTTCGTTATTTGCAAAATAAACAAAGTGTTTATTATCTTGAGAAATCATCCAATTTTGATTTCCTGCGTTATAAGTTGAAGAATTATATTTTATGATTGGTGGTAATTCTTGTCCAAGACAATAGTTATTTAGCACTACAAGACTAAATAATATAAGGACAAGTTTAACTCGTTTCATTTTTTTATAATTAATATTGAGGCTAAATGTAATTAAAAAATAATAATAGTCAAAAAACTAGCTTAATAAATAAAAGTAATTTTAAAAACTTGTCATAAAAAAAGGCTGTCATCCAGACAGCCTTTAGATATTTAAGTATTTAAACTTATTCTTTAATAAATTTTGTTGAAGAAACTTTACCTTCAATAGTAGCTTTTATTACATAAATACCAGAGGTTAAGCTAGAAACATTAACAGAAACTAATTCATTATTAGTAACTTCATTAAGAACTTCCTGACCTAAAATATTATATATTGATACTCTTTCAACAATTGAAGGAGCTTCAATATTTAATAAATCTTTAGCTGGAATTGGATAAAGTTTTACATTTGAAGCACTAAAAGTATTATTAGTTAATTGAGAATTAGTTGTTAACATAATATTATCAACATACACATAACCCGCATTGTCAACACTATCATTATAGGGACTACATTTCCATTGGAAAAAATTTGTACTTGCAAAACCAATACCCGTAAAAAAGGACATCGGAATCTCAACTTTTTTCCACTGACCTGTAACTAATGGTTCATTTGTTCCAATTTGATAAACATGTTCAGTTACACCACCATTATTACTAATCATTACAAATCTAAAACCATTAGGTAAATTTGGTTGAGCCCAATAATCAAAAGAAACAAAACCATACGATGTAACATTAGCATTTGCTTCACCTTGACCCCATCCTGCAATACCAAAATTGTAACGTAATGCTTTGTTTACAACAGATGTAGCATCTAAATCTGGTTCAGCCGATAATGTTCCAAAGTCATAAGCAACTGGAAAAGTAGTAGTATAACTATTTGTGTCGTTGTAAATACTGTAAACTTGACCATTAGGAGCAGTAGGAACTGGAGCTGGTGTAGAAGGCGTTGGAATTACAGGAGCTGTTCCAAGTGGTCCTCTTATGTTGTCAACGTAAAATGTTCTAGTTGGTCTTGGTATTGGAACATTACCTGGTTGGGTATAGAAAGATGTTCCACCAGAAGTCCAATAAGTATGAATCACAAAACCAGTATAAACACCAGATGCAGGTGCAGGCTGTCCATCTAAAGAGGTGTTAAAAGTAAAAGTAACAGTTTGCCAAGTACTACCACCTGGATGCGATGCAGCAGCAGCTACTGTAGTAGCTGGAGCAATACCATTGGTAACCTTAACTAAAAAATTAATTGGATCTGCAGAAAACACATCCATAGTCATTGTTTGAGATGTTGTTAAATTAACGGCTGTAGTTAAATTTAAATTGATTCCTTGCCATGGGTCACCAGCAGGATTACCTGTAATTTTCATTACTTGAGTTGTATTAGTTCCCGTTCCTGTTTCTAAAACTGGCTGTGGACCAGAACCAAAAGAAGCGCCATTGATACCTCCACTTTCAGATGTTTCAAAACCTAAAACTAAAGGTAAAGCAACTGGTACAGTTGGAACTTGAGTCAAAGTTACATTATCAATAAAAAAACTAGCATTACTCAATCCACCTTCAAAACCTAATTTCATTGACGCATACGTTTGTCCAACAACAAATGTAGCTTCATAGTTTGCCATACTAGTAGTTAAATTGAAATCTTGTGTGTGAATTGCTGCAAAACCTCCTCCGTCTTCTCCGAAAAACAATCTAACAGGACGAGCAACAGAACCTCTAGCATCAAAAGTAATTTTATAACTCTGTCCCGCTGTTAATGATGAGATTTGAGTTGGAGTCAATACTTGGTTGAGTTGAACGTGCCATGTTTGACCACCAGCACCAACGATAGTAGTTACATTAGCCTCACTGTTAGTGGCATTTACAACTCCAGAAACTCCTGCAAAATCTGCAAAATAAGGAGTCCAAGAACTTAAACCACCACTAAAGTCACCATTGGTGACAACGTTTTGAGAAAATCCGCTAAATGATAATAAAGCGAACAACATCAAAGTAATTTTTTTCATAATTTTTATAATTTAGTTGAATTGTAAATTTATGTAATAATTATAAAAATAAAATACAATGCTACTATATAAAAACTATACAAAATAAAAATTAACTAAATCGTTTGAAATAAATAAGAAATCCTCTATTTAATGGTATTTAACAATAAACTCCAAAACTCTAAAATTAATAATAATGTTAAGTTAATGTATAGGTAATTTTAACATTATAGCATTGAAATAACAATTGAAAAAATTAGCAATACATTAAATTTCACATATAGTTTTGTCAATATCACAAAATCATTCATAAAAAAATGACATATACCTATTTATTTTCAAATTAATATTCTAACAATTTTTACTAACTAGATTATACTATTTCTCATTTCATAAATCATTATCTTTGCAAAAATTCTAATCTTAATATGATTTCAAAAGATTTTTCTATATTAGAACCTAAAAAGAACATCTTAATAAAAGGTGCTGAAATTCATAACTTAAAGTCACTTGATGTTGCTATTCCAAGAAATAAATTGGTTGTAATAACAGGACTTTCAGGTTCGGGAAAATCATCATTAGCATTTGACACTTTGTATGCCGAGGGTCAACGAAGATATGTAGAAAGTTTATCTTCTTATGCAAGACAATTTCTTGGACGTTTAGATAAACCAAAAGTTGAATATATCAAAGGAATTGCACCTGCAATTGCTATTGAACAAAAAGTAAATACTACAAACGCTCGTTCAACAGTAGGAACCTCTACAGAAATTTATGATTATTTAAAATTGCTTTTCGCTAGAGTTGGTAAAACAATTTCGCCTATTTCTGGAAATGAAGTTAGAAAAGATACTGTTTCTGATGTAATCAATAAAGTAAAAACATTTGAACTGGAAAGTCGTTGGCTACTTCTAGCTCCAATTCATTTAGAACAAGGAAGAAAACTAGAGGATAAACTTAAAGTGCTTCTTCAACAAGGATTTTCGAGGATTTTGGTTAATAACGAAATGGTTCGTTTAGACGAAATTTCGACTGCGCGCCATGAGACAAAATTGAGCAACAAAGACGTTTTATTAATTATTGATAGAATCATTGTTAAAGAAGAAGAAGAGTTCTTTAATCGACTTTCTGATGCTGTTCAAACCGCTTTTTTTGAAGGAAAAGGCGAATGTTATTTACAAGATTTATTAAATAACGAACGTTTGGAATTTAGTTCCAATTTTGAATTGGATGGCATGACTTTTTTAGAACCCAACGTTCATTTATTTAGTTTTAATAATCCTTATGGTGCTTGCCCAACTTGCGAAGGTTATGGAAATATCATTGGGATAGATGAAGATTTAGTGATTCCAAACACAGCACTTTCTATTTTTGAAAATGCAATTTATCCTTGGCGTGGCGAAAGTATGGGTTGGTATCGAGATGAATTGGTAAACAAAGCTTACAAGTTTGATTTTCCAATTCATAAACCTTATTTTGAGCTTTCTGAAGAGCAAGAAGACTTGGTTTGGAAAGGAAATCAATATTTTCAAGGACTGAATGATTTCTTTAAGGAATTAGAAGAAAAAAACTATAAAATTCAGAATCGTGTGATGCTATCGCGATATCGCGGTAAGACTAAGTGTAATGTTTGTAAAGGAAAACGACTGCGAATTGAAGCCAATTATATTCAGGTTGGAGGAAAAACCATTTCTGATTTAGTTGATCTACCAATTAAGAGATTGATTCCGTTTTTTGGAGATTTACAATTATCTGAATATGATAAAACGGTATCAAAACGACTTTTAATAGAAATCAATAGCAGATTGGCTTTTTTAAGTAACGTTGGATTAGAATATTTGACACTGAACAGAAATTCATCAACTCTTTCTGGTGGTGAATCACAACGAATTAACTTAGCCACTTCGTTAGGAAGTAGTTTGGTGGGTTCAATGTATATCTTAGACGAACCAAGCATTGGATTGCATCCAAAAGACACCCAATTGCTGATTGCTGTATTAAAAAATCTTCGCGATTTAGGAAATACCGTAATCGTTGTTGAACACGACGAAGACATCATGAAACAAGCTGACATGATTATTGATATCGGTCCTGAAGCAGGAACTCACGGTGGGAATTTAGTTGCGCAAGGAACATTTGATGAAATTTTGAAATCTAATTCTTTAACAGCTAAATATCTTAATGGAGAATTAGAAATAAAAGTTCCAAGAATTCGCAGAAAATGGAGTGCTTATGTTGATATACTAGGAGCTAGAGAAAACAATTTACAAAATCTTGATGTTCGTTTTCCTTTAGAATGCTTAACGGTTGTTACCGGAGTTTCTGGTAGTGGAAAAAGTACTTTGGTAAAAAAAATATTATTTCCTGCCATTCAAAAAAGATTGGAAGGTGTTGGTGAAAAAGCTGGTCAGTTCTCTGATATGCAAGGACATTATCACAAAATTCATCATATTGAATATGTAGATCAAAATCCAATTGGAAGAAGTTCTCGTTCTAATCCTGTAACATATATAAAAGCTTATGACGATATACGTGATTTGTTTTCTAAAACTAAATTATCTAAAATTCGAGGTTATCTACCCAAACATTTTTCTTTCAATGTAGATGGCGGACGATGTGAAACTTGCAAAGGTGATGGTTCTATCAATGTAGAAATGGTTTTTATGGCTGATGTAGAATTACCATGTGAAACATGTAACGGAAAACGATTTAAGAAAGAAATTCTAGAAGTAACTTTTGAAGGAAAAAACATTGATGATATTCTAACGATGACCATTGATGATGCCATTTTGTTTTTTAGTGAGCACAAACAATCTAAAATTATGCAGAAGTTACAACCCTTACAAGATGTTGGACTAGGTTATGTTCAATTAGGACAATCTTCTTCTACTCTCTCTGGTGGCGAAGCGCAACGAATTAAATTAGCATCATTTCTTGTAAAAGGAACTACTAAAGACAAAGCATTGTTCGTTTTTGATGAACCAACAACCGGATTACATTTTCATGACATTCAAAAACTATTAGCTTCTTTTGATGCATTGATAGACAAAGGACACTCCATTATTGTTGTAGAGCACAATTTAGATTTAATTAAATGTGCCGATTGGATTATTGATTTGGGTCCTGAGGGTGGAGAAAATGGCGGTTTGCTTCTTGCAGTTGGAACTCCAGAGGATGTTGTAAAAAATAAAGTGTCGATTACAGGTAACTATTTAAAAGAGAAATTATAACATTTCAGAACATCATTGTCCGATAAAACTAACTATTTGCTTTGTTTAGTCTTATAAATATATTGAGCTCAATTTATTGGATTCTTATATAATGCTAATCGTTATTATACCAAATGACTCTAAAATTAGTTTTTAAAAAAAATGAGAGGATGTTAGGTAACGAACTTTTTATATATTTGTAAAAATAAACTCTAATTATGAAAAAAATTATTTTAGCTTTTTTGATGTTGTCTTCTTGGAGCATTTTAGCGCAATCTACGGATTTAGATCCTTTTGAAATTAATTACTCCTACGTGCAATTGCCTACGAAACCTATCTTAGAAAAGAAGAACAGAAACTACTCGTTTTTAATCGCTTTTGATCGCTCGTTATTGTACAATAAGTCAAAGTACTTTATTGAAAATCAAGTGACTATATCTGGTTTAGAAAAAAAAGAGAAAAATGGTTATATGAGTGTTGAAGTAATGCTCCAAAACCCGGTTGTTACAAAAAAAGAAGTGACCACAAGAACTGTTTCAAGCAAAGATAGAAATGGGGTGCAAACTACTAGATACTACTACACTCCAGTAGTTTCATATAGCCAACAAGGGAATGCTAAAGTGGTAAGCGGTGATGGTAAAATTAACAAAATAATCAGTTTCAATGGTTCTAATACAATAAAAGGAACGGAAACAGAGAATTACAACCAAGCACAAAATGGTCAGTATTCTTTACAAAGTTCTATTGTAAACAATTATTTGAATGAAGTGGTAAACCGTTTGAATAGCGAACTAAATAATGAATTTGGTTATCAAGTGAAAACCGGTAAAGACCAATTTTGGATTTTGGCAAACAAAAAACACCCTGAACAAGCTTCAGAATACAATGCTTACCTACAAGCAAAAGCGGTATTAGACAAAATGAACTTTGCTGAACCCATGGAAGGTTTTGAAAAAGAGCTAGAAGAGCCTATCAACTATTTCAAATCATTGTCAAACAAATATACTACAGATTCTAAAGCTGATAGAAAAATTCGTTACAGTGCTTACTACAATTTAGCTAAAATCTACAACTACCTTGACCAACCAGCTAAGTCTAACGAGTGGGCTAATATCCTTATAACGAATGACTACGACCCCGGAGATGGTAAATCGATGGTGAAAGAAAATGACAATAACATTGCGTTGTTTAACGTGAATCAGATAAAAACAAGACACTTTCCTGTAGATACGAAGAATTTTATATTTGAAGAAAACGTGCCACAACAGCAAACTTACAATTCTAATTCTTCTTATTCTCAATCGGCTCCTTACAGCATTGAAACCGATCCGAACTATACTTTGGCTTACATCTTAACTATCAAAAAAGATACGGTTACAGGTTATATGCCAAAAAGCAGAGGTTTGAACTTAAGTGATGCTGTATTGGTAACGGTTAAAGATTTTCAAGGAAAATTCTCTGAAAGAAGTTTTAAAGCGAATGAAGTTAACAAGCTAATTTTAAGTAATGGAGAAGAGTTTGCAACAGTAGCGTTTAAAGTTTCTACTGAAAATGGTGGTGTGACACTTTCTGGAGCCAGTAAAAAATTCGTTAAAGAAATGTATGCTGGTAAAAAAATGTCGGTATATCAATATTTTAATGGTGAAATCATCATAAAAGCAACCAACGAATCGGAAGGAAAATCGAATGCTTCTGCTTCTTGGATGTTGGGTCCAAAAAAACGATTTGAAGAATTGGCAGCCGGTTGTCAATCTTTATTGGATAGAGTGGACAAAAAAGAGTTTAAAAACAACTTAGAAAGTATTTTATCATTTGCACAAGCACTAGACGAATGTAAATAATAAGTATAAATCAATAAAAAAGATACTGTACTAAAAAGAGAGCACTGAAAATCTACTCTATTTTGATAGTTGTGATTAATAAGTTGTGATTAATAAGAGGAATAAAAACGCTTATACTTGGATTTTAAATAAACTTTATAAGCGTTTCTAGTTTTTTAATAGTCTCTATTTTTGGTTGTAAGAGTTATTTTTTTATTTATACAACGAGATTTTGCAGAACAAATTTGTAGTTTTTTCATATATGTAAAATTTGATTTGTTAGCGGTCATATAGGGCATCGCTTTTATTTATAGGTGTTTGCTTACGCAAACTTGTTGTTAATGGCGATTTCATAAAATAACTTGAGCATTTTTTACTTTATCTGTGAAAATTGCATTTGCCTACCGTATATTTTTATGCAACAGCTCTACTATGACAGTGAATATTTCTTAACTCACTATTTTTGACTTCTATCTTGCCCTAGATGTTTTGCTTTTATTTTTAGTACCAAATAGCTGAATAAAATAGCCCAATCTACTTGTTCGTTTTTGTTATATTTCTTCACTAAAAATAGTTCCGTAGCCAAGATAGGCAAAGATTTTTAGTAAAAATCTATCCTTTCGCAGCTTGCAGAAGTTGCGGATTAAGGAAGCCTAAATTTTCGGTTAAACACTGAATTTGCAAGTACAAAATCAAATTTAAATTAAGCTCATAACCCACCATTTTTGCAATTGATAGCAATTTTTTTATTGTATTGCTTTAATAAATTTTTTCATTTCTTCCATTTTACCAACTGTAATCCTTGTCCATTTTCCTTGTTCTTCATATATTCTTCCTCCTTGTATATTATTTTTTTCTAATTGCTTAAAATAGTCTTTGTCATATTTTGCAAGTGAAAAATAGATAAAATTAGTATTAGAAGTAATGCACACACAATTTAATTTTTGGAGTTCGCTGATAGTATATTGTCTTACATTTTCATTCAGCAAGTAGCAATTTGAAACAAATTTATCATCTTTTAACGAAGCTATAGCTGCAAGTTTTGACAACACACTAACGCTATTATTTGTATTGGATTGCGAATTTGCCAAATTATCAATTATTACTTTGTTCGCAATTGCATATCCAATTCGTGCTCCAGCCAAACCGTATATTTTGGAAAATGTTTTAGAGATAATAACATTTTTGTTTTCATTTACCAAATTACTTAATGATTGATGTTTAGTAAATTCTAAATATGCCTCATCAATTAACACAATTGTATTTTGTGGAATCTTGGTTACAAATTCTACCAATGAATCTCGTTCACAAATTGTTCCTGTTGGGTTATTTGGATTACAAATATAAACAAGTTTAGTGTCTTGGTTTATAGCTTCTAACATAGCTTTTAGATTAATTTTTTTGTCAGCCGTAAGTGGTACTTTAGTTTTAGTTAAACCTAAATTATCTAATGTAACTGTCCAGTAATCATAGCTTGGGTCAGCGATTACATAATTTCCTTTGTCAATTGATACAAATTTTGCAACCAAATCTAAAATTTCAGTTGAACCAGCTCCTAACAATATATTTTCATCTTTTACACTATTTTTCAACGCAATAGCAGAAACTATTTGTGCTTCTATATCCCAATTATATCTGTTACTAATATTCGCATTATCAACAAATGCTTTCCTTGCTAATGGTGATGGACCATATGGGTTTTCATTTGAGCGCAAAAAAATTAACTTAGCATCATTCTCAATACTAGTATTTAAATTTTCTGATACAAGCGGAGAAGCAAATGAATTGAAGTTTGAAAGTCCAATACCAGCTACTCCAATTCCAATTTTTTTCAGCCAAAGTCTTCTATTCGTTTCCATTATTTTCTTTTTCTTAATTGGTCTTTAAAAAAATAGTTAGTTACAATTGGGGTGTGTTAAAATTGCCACCAACTAAAAAACAACTGCCTATTTTTAGGCTATTTTATAAAGTAATTTGGCATAATATTCTGTTACTTAAAAGCCATTTGGTCTTGATGTAATTATGATTTTATAGAAACCTAATACGTTTTTTCTTGAATCCATCTTTATAACAATCATCTTTTAAGGACTTTACTTGCATTTTCTATTTCAAAATATTAAGTCATCTAACATATAAAAGCAGCAGAGTTGTAGTTATTTTAAGAAAATTAAGGAATAGAAAAACTAAATTTTCTACCCCTTTTTTTAATTTTATACCAATTGTAATTTTAAAATGGTTAGTGCCGTTAGATTCTGTGTTGATATCCTATAAGAATATCAATTTTTTTATTGTATTAAATAAATCCCATCGTCTTTAATTTCAATCAATTTTTCTCTATACAAATGTCCGATTGCTTTCTTGAAGGTTTTCTTACTCATTTTCAAAACCGTCTTAATATCTTCTGGATTTGAATTATCATTTAATCGCAAGAAACCTCGACTGGCTCTCAATTCGTTCATGATAATTTCTGAATTGGGTTCGATGCTTTCAAAACCTTGTTTGTGTAACGAAACATCAATTTTTCCGTCAGGACGCACCAATTTTATATAGCCTTTCATTTTGTCGCCAGTACGAATGGCATCGTCATAAACCTCATCTTTATACACCAAACCTTTGTGCTTTTGGTTGATGATTACGTTGATTCCGATTTCGGTAATGTGTGAAATAATTAAATCTACTTCTTCTCCTTTTTCAACTGTGATGTTTTCGTTATCCAAAAACTGGTTGGTTTTACTAGAAGCCACTAACCTATTGGTTTTTTCGTCCATATAAAGATACACCAAGTAACGTTTTCCTTTTTCCATAGGACGTGCTTGCTCTTTAAACGGAACCAAAATGTCTTTCTCCATTCCCCAATCCATAAAAGCACCTATTTGATTGATATAATTTACTCGCAAAAGTGCAAATTCATTTAAGAAAATATAAGGTACTAACGTTGTCGCCACTGGACGTTCTTCATGATCAAGATAGACAAAAACAGTCATTTGTTCACCAATTTCAAATACTTTTGGAACGTATTTATTTGGTAATAAAACATCTTCTTTTCCATTGGTAAGAAATAAACCTACTTGAGTATCTCTATCTATCGTTAGTGTATTGAACTGTCCAATCTTCATAATATGCGTATAATTTGTGTAAAGGTACAAAATAGCAATTATGAATTATGAATTATAAATTACGAATTGATGGTTTGTATTGAAATTGATTATATTTGGGTATTATATATTCAAAATGCCAGAAAACGACCAAAATAAAATTCAAGCCGAAGAATCGGATTATTTGTATATCCAAACTTCACAACTTCCTAATTCGGGAAAAGGTTTGTTTACGGTTATTGACATTTATAAAGACGAAATTATTTCACTATTTAAAGGAGAAGTTTTATCAGATAGTGAAGCTGAATTTAGAGCTAATAATAAAACCAATCAGTATTTCATGAATTTATTGAATGGAACAATTTTAGATTGCAAAAACACTGATTGTTTTGCTAAATATGCCAATGATGCCAGTAGTTTTTCAATCCCGAAGTTTCGGGACAATTTTAAAAACAATGCCAAAATCACCTTAGACGAAAACAACAATGTGTGCTTAATGGCTATTCGAAAAATAAAATCTGGTGAAGAGATTTTCTGTAATTATGGTAAACGATATTGGAAGAAGCATTCCTAAACCAACTCCCTAAAATACTGCAACAAAACCTTATCGTTTTCCAAAGTTGGTGTAAAAACTTCTAATAAAGTTGGTTTTTCATCATTTGAAAACATTGCTTTTAAACTTTCTTCTAAAGTGGTTTCGGTACTGGCTGTAAGATAGTTCAATCCGTACATTTTGCATAAATGTTCCGCCGTTAAGCAATGAGAAGTCTCGAAAAAAGTATTAAAAACTGGCGTTTCATCGTGACCGGGAAGAATCCTGAAAATACCTCCTCCTCCATTATTAATCAAAATAATTTTGAAATTTTTCGGAATGTAATTGTTCCAAAGTGCGTTACTGTCGTATAAAAATCCAATATCGCCTGCAATAAAAACGTTTGGCTTTTTGCTTGCTACAGCTGCTCCAATTGCGGTTGAGGTACTTCCGTCGATGCCACTTGTGCCTCTATTGCTGAAAACTTCAATACTTTTTTCAATATCAAATAATTGTGCGTATCGAATTGGCGAACTGTTACTAATTTGTAATTGCGAATTCTTAGGCAAAGCCGGAATCACTTTTTCAAATACTTTAAAATCGGTAAAAGGAATTTTGGATAAATAGTCTAAACTACGTTTTTGACGCAATGCTTTGATATCTTGAGCATATTGATTGTAATTGCTTTCAATCGTTTCTGTCATCATAAAAAACGATTGAAAAAACAAATTAGGTGGCACTTCAAAATGTTTGGTCAAACAATTAAAAGTATCATAAGCTCTTAAGTCGTCTATGTGCCAATGGTGATTTGGTTTATATTTTCTTAGAAAAGCTTTGATGCGTTTTGAAACAATCATCCCACCAAAAGTCACTAAAATTTCGGGTTGAAAATCTGTAAAATCTTCATGTGTGAAAGGCGTAATTATTGAATCTATGGTATTAATAAACTTTGGATGATGCAAATTTGAAGTGGTTTCAATCATCACTACAACTGATGGATCGTTGGCTAATTTATCAAGAAATTTTTGCTCAATGGCGTTGGGTTCGTTTACTCCAACAAGAACTAATTTCTTTTTGGAAGTGTTCCAAATGTTGGCATATTCTGAAATGGGTTCGTCAAAAATAAAGCCTTTTTTAGTTGCCGAAATCACTTTTGATTCCACGGTTAATTCAGAAACCGTTTCGTATAAAGGCTCTTCAAATGGTGCGTTGATATGCACTGGACCTCTTTTGGAGAAAGCCGTATTGATGGCATCATTAATTAAAAAATCATTTTCATCGGAGGCATTTTCAGTAAGATTGGCATTAAATAACGAATGATTTTCAAACACATTTTCTTGACGAATGGTTTGTCCGTCACCAATATCAATCTTGCCTTGTGGTCTATCGGCAGAAATCACAATAAACGGAATTTGACTATAAAATGCTTCTGCAAATGCTGGATAATAATTTAGTAATGCCGAACCAGAAGTACAAACCACAACAACTGGTTTCTTGAGTTGTTGTGCCATTCCAACAGCAAAAAAAGCTGCCGAACGTTCGTCGGCAATGCTATAACAAGTAAAATCTGGTTGACTTGCAAACCCTATAGTTAAAGGAGCGTTTCTTGAACCCGGAGATATTATTATGGTTGTGATTCCTTTAGCACGAAGTATTTCGATGATGGATTGTGCTAAAGGTATTTTTGGGTACGTCATTATATTTTTTTTGCCACAAAGGCGCTACGGATAGAAAGGTATTTAATTTTACAAAGTTACAAAGTTATTTTTTGAGTTTAAATTAAACTATTAAGAAAGTTAAGTTAATAATAGCGACCTTATAATTTTCAAATAACATAAAATTACTATTTTTGAATCATGGAAATCAAAATCAGACCTTACCAAATTGAAGATACGCAAGCTATTTTAGAAATTATAAATTATAATATTCTAAATTCCACTGCTTTGTATGATTATCAACCACGTTCGCTAGAAAATCAGATGGCGATTTTTGATGACAAACTAAAAAAAGGATTTCCAATTATTGTGGCTATTGAAGATAAAATGGTAGTTGGATTTGGTTATTACAGTGAATTCCGATTTCGAGAAGCTTATAAATTTACTGTCGAACATTCGGTTTATGCACATTCAAATCATCTTGGAAAAGGCATTGGAAAATTAATTTTAGAAAACTTAATTGATTTAGCAAAAGCTCAAAAACTTCACACAATGATTGGTGTAATTGATTCCGAAAATCAAAGTAGTATCGATTTTCACAAGAAATTCGGATTTGAAATTGCAGGAACCATAAAAGATTCTGGATTCAAATTTGACCGCTGGTTGCACAGTGTTTTTGTTCAGAAGATGCTTTAGTAGTTTTCAGTCGCAGTTTTCAGTCACAGTTTGTAAACTGAAAATGATACCTTATTTATTTTCTGATGAGATTCCTACGGAATGACAAACTGGATGGATAAACAAGATGAAAAACAGAAATAAAACTGAAATTGAAAACTGAAATTGAAAACTGAAATTGAAAACTGTGACTGAAAACTGTGACTGAAAACTGTGACTGAAAACTGAGACTACTTCAAAATATCCTCAAAATTCGGTTTGAAATAATTCGGTCCTTTCATTACTTTTCCGTCTTCTCTGTAAATTGGCTTTCCGTCCTCTCCTAGTTTACTCATATTACTTCTTTGGATTTCTTCAAATACTTCTTCTATTTTGTGTTGCAATCCGTGTTCTATAATGGTTCCACACAAAATGTAGAGCATATCACCTAGAGCATCGGCAATTTCTACAATATCATCGTTTTGAGCAGCTTCAAGATATTCTTCATTTTCTTCTTTCATTAAATTGTAGCGAAGTAGGTTTTTACTTTCGCCCAAACTAGCTTTCATATTTTCACTATATCCAATTTTGAAAGCCGTGTGAAACTCTTTTACTGCATTAAGTTTGTCTTGCATTTTATTTGTAATTAATTTATGAAGCCAAAATACAAATTATGATTTCAATTGCCTAAATTTGTTGAAAAATTAGAGAATATGTTTACAACTGGTCAATGGGTATTTGCTGGTCTATTTTTAGTTGCTTTTATCATAGCAATGATTTATGCTTATGGAAAAGATAAAGCGCTTCACAACAAATTTTATAAAGGAAATTACAAAATACTATTGGGTTTCTTTGGTTTTATTTTACTTCTTTTTTTAATAAAAATTTATTTAAAGCATTAAAAATTAGGTTTTATTTGAATAATTAATTACAAATTCAATTATAAATTAACTGTTATATTTAGAATTGTTTAATAATAAAATTAATTTCCTATATTTACAACTCGAATGCTCGACCCCAGATGAGAATACTTAAATACATCTTTTTATTATTATTCCTATTTCTTATAGGATTTTCTGTGTATGTTGCCACTCAAGATGCTAATTATGATGTAACAAGAAGTAAGGTAATCAAAAACCCGAAAGCTACCGTTTTCAATTATATTAATGATTATCGCAATTGGGAAACCTTTGGTTCTTGGATACTAGAAGACAAAACTATAAAATTTACTTATCCCGAACTTTCTGCAGGTAATGGTGCTTCATGCTCTTGGATTGGGAATGATGGTAATGGAAATATGAAAACTATTTTTGTAAAAGAAAACGATAGTATTTCTCAAATAAAGTTTTATAAAGGACAAACTTCGCAGTTATTTTGGAAATTTAAAGATACCGTAGGAGGTACAAAAGTTACCTGGAGAGGCAAAGGAACTTTAGATTTTAAATCAAAAGTTTTAGCTTTTCTCAATGGTGGAATTAACATTATGGTTGGTGATGTTTATGAAAAAAGTTTGGAAAATCTAAATAAAACACTCGATTATGAAATTAATACTTTTTCAATAAAAGTAAATGGAATTGTGAACAGAAAAGGTGGATATTATTTAAAACAATTCAAAGTATGTAAAGAAAAAGACGTAACTCGTAATATAAAAATCATGTTACCAAGAATGAGACGTTTTTTTGAAAAAAATAGTTTAGTAATGAATGGAAAACCCTTTATCATTTATCATCAATATGATAGAACTAATGATATTATTGGGTTTTCAGTTTGCATGCCCATAAGTGATTCTATTCATATTTCTGAGGGAAGTGATATAGAATCAAGAGAACTTAAACCCTACAGAGCATTGAAAACTACTTTAATAGGAGATTATTCTCACACACAACAAACTTGGAACCAAGCATATCAATACATCGCAAAAAACAATTTAATTAGAAATACATCGCAGCAAATTATAGAAGTTTATTCAAAAAACATGGATGATAACAAAAGTCCTTCTAAATGGGTGACCGAAGTTTATGTACCTATTTATCCAAAAGCAATAGTAAAGCCCTTTTACAGAAAACGTGTCGATTCAACAAGAGTGAATTCTTCAGTTACAAAACCTGCTGAAACTACTACTCCATAATATTATTGAAAAAAACTTAACAACCTTTCTTTTTAAACCTTTTTGTTTATTTGTATTCTAATTGTTGTAGTAGCAAAACAAAAGATAAATTTTCTGAATTGCAAGAAGAAAAAGATTTCATACAAGAATTGTTAAATCCTAAAACGCAAAATGTTGCGTTTCAAAAGCTCATACGCGATTATCAGAAACCATTGTATAATCACATCAGAAATATTGTTCTCAATCACGATGATGCCGATGACGTTTTACAAAATACCTTTATTAAAGTGTTTCAACATCTTAAAAACTTTAAAGGCGATAGCAAACTCTTTTCTTGGATGTATAGAATTGCTACTAATGAAGCCATAACTTTCATAAATAACAAAGCCAAACGCAACGGAACTACAAGTGAAGCTATGCAAACTAAAATTGTAGAAAATTTGCAATCAGATACTTATTTTGATAGTAATGACATACAAATAAAGCTTCAGAAAGCCATTCTTCTTTTGCCAGAAAAACAGCAATTGGTTTTCAAAATGAAATATTTTGAAGAAATAAAATATGAAAACATGTCGGAAATTTTAGGTACTTCAGTAGGTGCATTAAAAGCTTCTTATCATCATGCAGTGAAGAAAATTGAAGAATATTTGAACTCTAATTAAACCTTTTTAAACAATATTTGTCTTATAAATATGAATAATTTTAAATTAAATACAAACGAAAAAATAACCTCCGGATTCAAGATTCCAGAAGATTACTTTGAAACTTTTTCAGAGAGAGTGCTACATCAGTTACCCACTGAAGAACCAAAAATACTATCATTTTATGCAAAATACAGTAGACTTTTTTATGCAGCAGCAGCCATTATTGTTTTAGCATTAAGTATTCCAATAGCAAATGAATTACAAAATAATAGTGATGAAATGGATTCCAATGAAATTGAAACCTATCTAACGCAACACGCTACTTTGTCTGATGATGATATTGTAAATTTATTGGATAAAGTAGATATTGAAAACATTAAAATAGACAATTCAATAGAAGACGAAACTTTAGAAGAAGTGCTTATAAATAATTCACAAATTGAAGATTATATTACAAACTAAAACAAAATCAAAATGAAAAAATATAAATTAATGACCTTATTACTTTTACTAATTTCAGTGGCAAGTTTTGCTCAACCTGGAAGTAGATTTAAAGAAAAAAAAGAACAAGTAAAATCTCTGAAAGTAGCCTTTATAACTAACGAATTGGATTTAACACCAGAAGAATCGGCTAAATTTTGGCCCTTGTATAATGCTTTTGAAGATAAACAGCACGAAATCAGGAAGCAAAAATTAAAAGTTTACATAGATAGAACGGATAATTCAATTGATAAATTATCTGAAAAAGAGGCTTCGAATCTGTTGAACCAAATGGAAAGTACTGAAGACGAACTTCATCAATTAAGAAAGAAATTTATTACAAATTTGAAAAGTGTACTTCCTGCAACTAAGATTTTAAAATTGAAAAAAGCTGAAGAAGAATTTAGCAAAAAATTACTTCAACAATATCGTGATAAGAAGATTGGAAATTAGTGTTTAGGGTTCGTAATTAAAATTAAAAAGGCGATTTTCTATATAAAATCGCCTTTTTTAATACTACATGAACTGATTATTGAACACTGAATACTATTTTAACTATTTTATCTTTTCCTGCAGCTATTGCTGTAGTTTCGTTAAGAAATCTTATGGTATAAAATGTAGCATCCTTGCTAAACTGCGTCCAAGAATTTCCACTGTCGTGAGAATAAAACAAACCATTGACACCCACAACAACCAATTCCTTTCCATTGCTATTAGGAACAAACTGAACACACGAAGCATAACCAAAACCTGTATTTTCTCCAACTAACTTCCATGTTTTTCCGCCATCAACTGTTAGTGCTTTATTTTGAAAATTTTGGTTAGGTTTTTCATAATTTCCACCAGCAATAAATCCGATTTTGTCGTTGTAGAAATCAGCTGTAAAAATTCCGGTCATTGCATCACCTTGAACAATTGGAGTTTCATAGACTGTCCATGTTAAACCTTTATCAGGTGAATAGAAAACTCTTGTCTTTTTTCCACCAGAGACCAACCAAGTTCTGTTTCCTTTAATAATAATATTGGTATTGCTTGCAGCAAAAGCCGCTTCACCTTCTTGCATTTTAGGTAGCTTATCACAAGGCACTTTACTCCAAGAGTTTCCTCCATCGCGAGTAATAATTACACAAAAACAATTTTCTATAGGATCGCCAATAGCAATTCCTTCTTTATTGTTCCAAAACTGCATGCTATCATAAAATACTTTTTCGTTTTTTTCTTCGTAAACTAAGGATTTCTTATTTAAATCTTTAGAAAATTTATACAACAAAGCTGGATTTCCAACATTAAGAACAAATAGTGCATCCGATGTTTGGGCTATACTTCTAAATTCTAACTTAAGCGAATCTTTATTGATTTTGCGTTCCATTTTATTGTCGTCTATCAAACTAACATACCCTACTCTATTTTTGTCGGCGGCATACCAAATTGTATCAGAAGAAACTGTAATAGGTCGAATACTGATTTTATCTTTTAAAATAGTATCAATTTTCACACTTTTAAAAAATGTTTCATCAGAAACTTGAGTTGGTTTGCAAGAAATTAATAAAACAAAAAAGAGTACTAAAATGGGTGTTTTTTTCATAATAAATGCCTGTTTACTGCGCTAAAATACAACATAATTTTGTGTTAATGATTTGTGAAGAATTATTCTTGGCACAAAAATTGGATTAAGCATAGAAATGCTAATATGAACCATTAATACATTACATTATGAAGACTAAAATATTACTTTCGTCCCTAATGACTTTGCTTTTTGCAACTTCATTCGCCCAAGACAGAACTACAATAAATGCAATGAGTTCTGAAATAAGTGATAACCTAGACCTTAGAGCCATTGCGTCTATATTTGGAGATTCAAAAGATTTAGAAGATTTTGAAAATCGATTGAATGATCCAAAAACACAAATCTCTAATTTGGATTTAAACAACGACAATCAAGTTGATTATCTTCGTGTCATTGAATCGGTTGAAGGAAGAACCCATTTAATTGTGGTGCAATCTGTTTTAGGTCGTGATCAATTTCAAGATGTTTGTACTGTAGAAGTTGAAAAAGACGCTAATAATCGTGTTCAAGTTCAAGTAGTTGGAGATGTTTATATGTATGGAAGTAACTACATTTATGAGCCTGTTTATGCTCATGTGCCAGTACTATACAATCACTTCTGGATATCAAGCTATCGTCCCTATTGCTCAAGTTGGTATTGGGGTTATTATCCTAGTTATTACACTTATTGGAATCCTTATCCAGTTTTTAGATACCGTCATAACATTGGTTTATGGATAAACTTTAGTCACCACTACAATTATGTAAATTATAGAAGATGTCACGCAGCTTATAATAATTATTATGGTAGAAGAGCCAATTATTGTGAAAGAAACTATCCAAATCGTTCCTTCAGTCACAGAAACTCTGGTTACACCAATAGATATGAATTAGATAGAACAAGAACTACAAGAGATGTAGCCTACAATAACACAAGAAATAATGGAAACACCAGAGAAAATTCAAACCTTGGTGGTGTTAGAAGCAGCAACAATACAGTTAGAAATAACTCTTCTGAAACAGTTAGAACATCAACACCTGTAAAAGAAAATTCAAACCTTGGTGGTGTTAGAAGCAGCAGCAACACAGTTAGAAATAACGATTCTGAAACGATTAGAACAATTGCACCTGTAAGAGAAAACTCAAACTATGGTGGTGTTAGAAGTAATAATGAATCCGTTAGAAGTGCATCAACATCAAGAGGTAATTCTTATGAGCCATCAAGAAGTTCAAGTTCCACTAGAAGCAGTTCTAATGAAAGAAGCTCAGGAAGTTCTTCAAGAGTTGGAGCTTCTGGAGGAAGGGGTGAAAATTCTGGAAGAAGATAACGCTTAATTAATTTAAATAGTAAAGCATCGAAAATATTCGGTGCTTTTTTTATTTCAAATAGTTAAATATAATACATTTGCATTCTTTATTCAAAATAAATTATGAGCTCACATAGTCATTCAAATATTCATAGCAAACTTTCCACTGCTGGATTATTAGTAACCTTAGGAATTATTTTTGGAGATATAGGAACGTCACCTCTGTATGTAATGAAAGCCATTCTTGGTGATTATGCCATAACAAGCGATATTGTTTTGGGTGGAATTTCATGTATCTTTTGGACGCTTACTTTACAAACAACATTAAAATATGTAATTATCACATTGAGTGCAGATAATCATGGTGAAGGAGGTATTTTTGCTTTATTTGCCTTGGTTAAGAAAACCAAAATAAAATGGTTAATCGTTCCTGCCATCATTGGCGGAAGTACACTTTTAGCCGATGGAATCATTACACCACCAATTTCTGTATCTTCAGCTGTTGAAGGTCTAAAAATCTTCAAACCTGAGTTAAATACTATTCCTATTGTAATAATAATTTTAATAATATTATTTATCATCCAACAATATGGAACCAAACTTGTTGGAAAGTTTTTTGCTCCAATGATGTTGGTTTGGTTTGCCATGTTAGGAATTCTAGGAAGTATTCAAATAGTGCAAAATTTTTCGGTTTTAAAAGCTATCAATCCATACTATGCTTACCATTTATTATCTGCTCATCCTGAAGGTTTCTTTGTTCTTGGTGCCGTATTTTTATGCACCACTGGAGCGGAAGCTTTATACTCAGACATGGGACATTGTGGAAGAAAAAACATAAGAGTGAGTTGGATTTTTGTAAAAATAATGTTGCTCTTAAACTACTTCGGTCAAGGTGCTTACTTAATTTCACACGAAGGAAAAACATTGCAAGAACTCGGTGGAGAAAACGGAAATCCATTCTATTTAATTATGGAAACTTGGTTTCAACCTATTGGTGTAGTAATAGCAACATTAGCAGCAGTTATTGCCTCGCAAGCATTAATTAGTGGTTCATTTACACTGATTAATGAAGCAATGAGATTAAATTTTTGGCCCAAAGCTAAAATTAAATATCCAACCGAAGAAAAAGGTCAATTGTATATTCCATCCATAAATTGGTTGTTATTAATAGGATGTATAGGAATTGTTTTATATTTTAAAGAATCAAGTAATATGGAACATGCCTATGGTTTGGCTATAGTTTTAACCATGATTATGACTACCATTTTACTGAATTTTTATTTGATAATGAAAAGAATAAAGATGTACTATATAATTCCACTAATTACTCTTTATTTAGCAATCGAATTTTGTTTTTTATATGCTAATGTTACTAAGTTTTTGCATGGTGGTTTTGTGACATTAATTATTGCTGTAATCTTAATTTCAATTATGACAACGTGGTATTTAGCAAAACAAATTAGTAAAAACTACACCAAAATTGTTAAAATTGACAGCTACAAAAAAGTACTGGCTGAATTAAGTGTTGATTTATCAATTCCTAAATATGCAACCCATTTAGTTTACATGACCAACTCTATGCGTAGCGATGAAATTGAGGAAAAAGTGATGTATTCAATTCTACAAAAAAGACCAAAAAGATCCGATATATATTGGTTTGTTCACGTAAATATTTTAAGTGAGCCTTACAAAAAAGAATATAAGGTTATTGAAATTGTAAAAGACGATATCTATAGAATTGATTTTTATCTAGGTTTTAGAGAAGCTACAAAAATCAATTTAATGTTCAAACAAGTATTAAAAGATATGGTACAACGTGGCGAGGTTGATATAACTAGTCGTTATGAATCATTAAATAAAAATAATATTATTGGCGATTTCAAATTTGTACTTTCAGAGAAATTCTTGTCTAATGATAGTGATTTGACCTTCTTTGAAAACATAATTATGAATGCCTATTTTTTCTTAAAAAAATTCAGTTTATCTGAAGAAAAAGGTTTTGGATTGGACAGTAGTTCTGTTAAAGTAGAACAATTTCCATTAGTACTGCATGCACCCGAAAAAATCGAGATGAGAAGAATTGAATGTAGAGAAAACTAAACATCAAAAGAAGCATTCTTTAATACATAACTAGGTAATATACTTCTAATGATTTCAGCCAATTCAGCTCCCAGAAGAAGTTCATTTTATGGTTGTTTTGTAGATAAAATAGTGAAAATGATTAGTTTATCAAAAGCAATTTAAATTATACCAATACTATTTATAAAATAGTCCAAAATTTTATGGTATAATCCCGATTACTTGTCCCGAAAATTCGGGATAGTATGAAAATAGTCGAATTTTATTGGACTATATTGACCCGTGCTTGCGAACTTGGCAAAGCAATAGATAATCGGTATTAAAACATCATTAGAAAAGATAAAAAATGGTGATTATAGTTATCTAAATCACCACTTTTTTATGATATCAAAATTAAAACATTAAGACAATCCTGTAATTCGTCCTTCATTATCAATATCAATACGTTCCGCATTGGGAACGGCTGGTAAACCTGGCATTCGCATTACATCGCCCAGCAACGGAACTATAAATTCAGCCCCACTGGCTATTTCAAATTCTCTTACGGTAATTGTAAAATGGTTTGGTCTTCCTATGAGTTTCTCATTATCAGAAAAACTTGAAGGTGTTTTTGCCATGCAAATTGAAAAATCACTAAAACCCAAGTCGTTTATCATCTTCAACTGTGTTTTTGATTTTGGAGAAAACTCAACGAAACTTGCTCCGTAAATTTCAGTTGCAATTGTTTTTATTTTATGTTCAATAGAATCTTCTTTTTGATACAAAGGTTTATAATTTGCTTCACCTTTATTGATTTCAGCTATTACTTTTTCAGCTAATTTCTCAGAACCTTTTCCACCATCAACAAAAGCTGTACTAACAATTGCTATAACACCTTTTTCAAGACACAATTCCTTCAATTTATCATATTCAGCTTGAGTATCATCCGGAAAAGCATTTATAGAAACCACAGGATTTATACCAAATTTCTGAATATTTTCGATGTGCTTTTCTAAGTTGCAAAATCCTTTTTCAATAGCAGTAGTATTTTCAGTTTTAAAATCTTCTGAAGTTAATCCAGCATGATGTTTAATAGCTCGAATCGTTGCCACTAAAACTACAGCATCGGGTTTTAAACCACTTTGAGCGCATTTTATATGAAAGAATTTTTCTGCACCTAAATCAGCACCAAAACCTGCTTCTGTAACAACATAATCACCAAGAGAAAGCCCCATCTTTGTTGCGATTACAGAATTTGTTCCTTGAGCAATACTTGCAAATGGACCACCATGAAGAATAGCAGGATTTCCTTCTAACGTTTGTACTAGATTAGGTTTCAAAGCATCTTTTAGCAAAACAGCCATGGCTCCAACTACTTTCAAATCACGTGCAAAAATAGCTTTTCCATCAAGAGTTTTTCCAACAAAAATATTGCCTAATCGCAATTTCAAATCTTCTAAATCTTTAGACAAACACAAAATCGCCATCACTTCTGAGGCTGGAGTAATGTTAAAACCATCCTCTCGCATCGTTCCGTTTGCTTTAGCTCCAACTCCAATAATGATTTGGCGTAGCGAACGATCATTCATATCCATAACACGCTTCCAAGCTATAGATTTTGGGTCTAAATTCAGTGAATATTTAGGATTTTGAAGATTGTTATCAATCACCGCAGAAAGTAAATTATTTGCTTTTTCAATAGCCGAAAAATCACCTGTAAAATGCAAATTAATATCTTCCATCGGAACAACCTGAGCATATCCTCCGCCAGCTGCTCCACCTTTCAATCCAAAAACAGGCCCAAGAGAAGGTTCTCGCAAAACAGCAATAGCTTTTTTACCAATAAAATTTAATCCGTCTGTTAATCCAATTGTCATAGTGGTTTTGCCTTCACCATATTTAGTTGGCGACATAGCAGAAACCAAAATTAGTTTTCCTTTTGGATTTTCAGATTGTAATTCAAGAGGTAATTTGGCTTTGTACCTTCCATAATATTCTAAATCATCTTCTTGAATATTTATTTTTTCAGCAATTTTTCTAATGTGTTCTAGCGTTGCATTTTGAGCAATTGAAATATCGGATGGAAATGTTGACATTATTATTTTTTTGAAATATTTAAAAAATTCTTACTTTTTTATTCTAAAATCAAATTCGCATTCTTCAATACTGGTAATTTTTATAGCTCCTGAATCAATTTTTAATGGATTTATTATAAAATTATATTCATTAGGAATTATAACAGAAGGCAAACGAAGAATTGGATAACCTGAATTATTTAATTTTTCAGAACCGAAAATTTTAGTTGAAGAACTAGAAGGAATTGAACTCCAATTAGTTGGTAAATCATTCTTATCAATAAACTCAATTAAATCGTCTTTAATTTCAATAATCGAAAAAAATAATTTTAATGGCATAAATTCAATATTTACATTTACAGAATATTCAAGTAATGCTAAAGCTCTACTTTGTGAGGTATAAAGACAAGGTGTGCCAGTTAAATTCCATCTACCTCCAAACAATTTTGCACCATATCCACTTAAATCATTTGCATATTGCTCTTTAGCTATTCTATATACTAACATGTTTAAGAATAAATTCCGTGTTCAATTCTACCAATTATATTTTTTATTTCTTCTCTACCAAACTGATTATCAATTATATCAAAAGGTTTTTTATCTCCTAAAGCCTTATTTGATGTAAACAACCATAAATTAAACTTCTCTGCGTCTTCAAAAACTTCATAACCATAAGAATATAAATCTGTGAGTGCTAAAATTCTCTCAGAAATACCTTCACTATAAAAATCTGACTTGTTATTTATTAAAGTTGCTCGAGTCACTGAAAGTGCTTGAGCTAGCTTATCATAATCTAAGTGAGCTTTTAATTTAAAATTTTCTAAATCAGATTTTTTAATACCTTTTTCTAACAATTCCATTTTTTCTAAAGAAGTCAATTTATTAATAGGTACAGAAATACCTAAAACAATTGATTTCCAAAAACTAGTTGATACAAAAGAAGAATATGCCATTACTGGTTCATTTACAACATTCAAATTGTCATTATTAGCTTTTGAATATTTTATTTCTTTTTTTGGCATAGTATAATTATTTTAAAATAACAGTACAAATTTATACTTTTTTAAATGGTTTTCAAAATATTTCTTCACTTTTATTCCAAACTTAATGTAATTTGTCCGTCGTTATCTAATTCTGTTTCAATATCTTTAGAAACAGTATCTTCGCCTAAAATTTCAATTTCTTCTTGTGCTTCCTCCACAGGCTCTTCATAAGGCAGTGGTTCTAGAAGTTTCACTTGTTTCAATTTATCTGTAGTTAATTGGTTTCCTAGAGCCTTTATTCCTTTAACCGCTATAAACTTTTCTAAATCAATAGTTTGATTCTCTTTTTGAACACCTTTTACTTTAGCAAAAATAACCTCAGCAACTGGACGCCAATCGGTAGAGACAATTTCTAACTGAGATTTATCATGTTCAGTGATGAAAAATTCTTCTTTATTTTCATTTTCAATCAAGAAACGTTTTACAAAATAACGCTCTTTTTCGCCATCATAATAAATAGTAGAAATTGGTTTTTTTGGATGCCATTTTTCAAGAACAATCATGTCTTCATCAAAATGTGTAGTCAATTCTGGAATAATAGTTTTCAATTTTCCAGATTGATTGATGATTAACAAACGGTCATTTGGTCTAAATTCGCCAAGCAACTCGCCTCTTCCATCAACATTCAAACGCTGAACAGTATCATCAAACCAAACTTTTCTTGGACGCAAAGTCGAAATTCCTTTCTCCTTCAATTCTATTTTTTTGATTGGATATTTCGTTACCGTATTTCCTCGTGAAGCACGACCTTTTATAGCAATATCGGTAAAATCGACATCCCATTTTAGTTTTTTTACACTTCCAACTTGGCGTAATAATATCGTTACAACCTCAGCTTCACCATTAGGATTTGCTGAGAAATATAAGATTTGTGAACCTGCTTTTTCTTGTGTTAAATCGTAAAATTTATCACGAGTAACACCCGAAACATTGAAACGCTTGATAAATGTAGAACCATTTTTACCATCACGATAAATCATATTGTAAATAGTTCGCTTGTCATTTTTATCAAAAACCGCAATATGAATGATATCTTTTCCAACAAATTTCTTGTCATCAACTTTGGCAATCATCATTTTTCCATCACGCAAAAAAACAATAACATCATCAATATCAGAACAATCGGCAACGTATTCGTCTTTTTTCAAACCTGTTCCAAAGAAACCTTCTTCTTTGTTTACATACAGTTTTGTATTTCTTAAAACCACTTTGGTAGCTTCAATATTTTCAAAACTTCTTAACTCGGTTTGACGTTCACGACCTTTACCGTATTTCTCTTTTAATTTAGCAAAATAATCTATGGCAAAATCAATTAGATTATCTAAATGATGTTGCACTTCTTTCATTTCGTCTTCTAATTTGGCAATAAAATCATCCGCTTTATCCGAATCGAAACGTGTAATACGAATCATCGGAATTTGGGTTAATTTTTGTAAATCATCGTCTTCAATTTCCCTTACAAATGATTTTTTGAATGGCTCAAAACGATCATACATATATTTATAAAGCGATTCTCTATCTGAATACAATTTGAAATCAATATACATTTCTTCACGAATGAAAATCTTTTCTAATGTTGAAAAATGCCATTTATTTTTAAGTTCTTCTAATTGAATTTCGAGTTCCTTCTTTAATAAGTCAACCGTTCGTTCTGTTGAAATTTTCAACATATCAGAAACTCCAATAAACAAAGGTTTGTTATCTTCAATCACACATCCCAAAGGAGCAACAGAGGTTTCGCAAGCCGTGAAAGCATACAATGCATCAATCGTTTTATCTGGAGAAACTCCTGGAAACAAATGAATTAAAATCTCAACTTCGGCAGCAGTATTGTCTTCAATTTTCTTGATTTTGATTTTACCCTTTTCATTAGCTTTCAAAATACTATCAATCAAAGTCGATGTATTGGTTGAAAACGGAATTTGAGTAATCACCAAAGTTTGTTTGTCTAATTGCGATATTTTGGCACGCACACGCACACGTCCGCCACGCAAACCATCGTTATAATTGGAAACATCGGCAATTCCGGCCGTTTGAAAATCTGGGTATAAAGTAAAAGGTTTTCCTTTTAAAATTTTTATCGAAGCATCGATCAATTCGTTGAAATTGTGAGGCAAAACTTTGGTCGAAAGTCCAACTGCAATTCCCTCAGCACCTTGTGCTAAAAGTAATGGAAATTTTACCGGAAGATTGTTTGGCTCAGCACGACGACCATCGTATGAAACTCCCCAATCAGTGATTTTTGGTGAATATAAAACTTCTAAAGCAAACTTTGACAAACGAGCTTCAATATACCTTGAAGCCGCAGCACTGTCACCTGTTAGTATATTTCCCCAGTTTCCTTGACAGTCAATTAACAATTCTTTTTGACCAATTTGCACCATCGCATCACCAATACTTGCATCTCCGTGAGGATGATACTGCATCGTGTGTCCAACGACATTCGCCACTTTGTTGTAACGACCATCGTCCAACTCTTTCAATGAGTGCATAATTCGGCGCTGCACGGGTTTAAAACCATCTTCAATTGCAGGCACGGCACGCTCAAGAATTACATAAGAAGCGTAATCCAAAAACCAATCTTTGTACATTCCTGTAACTTTGGTAATGGTATCTTCCGGGTTTTCGTCGTTTTCGTAAAAGTGATTTCCGCCTTTAGAAACGATGTCCTCAAAGCCTTCGTCTATACTTTCGTCGTTAGTTGAATCGTCTAACTCGTGGTTAGTTTCGTCTTCGTTGATGTTATTGTCTTCCTCGTCTTTCATTTTTATGCTGATTGTTTCAGAGTATTATTATCAAAAATTATATTTTTCTTTACAAATATGAACTTCTCCTTTAACTAAATTTCCTTTTGAATCTAATATATACTTAAATTAAGTTATACATTCTATATCATCATTAAAAAAATGGATAAAGCCATAAAGTGAAAAAGAAATTAGTAATGCTAAACTAAACAGTATTGCTTTTTTATCAAAATGTAATTATTTTTCTAAAATCATTTTTTAATTAATTGTCAAACTTACTATTAATTAGTTTCACTATTAAATAATTACCAAAGGTTTACCATCCTTTCCAAACTCAACTTCAATTAGTGGAATGTTGTCGTCATCTGGTTCCAAAATATATTTTGTTACACTATTAAAGGCTTTATGTATTTTAAAACCATGCTCTTCTGCAAACTCATTTCCTCCGTAAATAATGTTATGAGCTAAATTATATTCAATTTGAATAAAATTTGCTCTTGACAAAATATCATCAACTATTTGAATTGGCTGGCTAAAATTAAAAAAAGTATCTTTAGTACCCAATGCTAGTAAATCAACTAAATATATTCCAAATGTAAATTTTCCTGTGGTGTGTTTTCTTAAAATAATTATGTTTGCCATTTTGGAATCTATCCAATCATTGTTTATATAACAGGCATCAATTGGTAATGTTCTTGCCTTAATTTTGATATAATTTTCAGGTGATAGTTGCTTCGGTTGTTTTTTTTTACTCATTTGCTTTTATTTATTTAATTCTCTTCTTCCCACAAAACGGACAAAATTGATGCATTTTTTCTATTTGTTTGCTACACTTTTTGCACAGTATAAAATTTTCTTTATGTGTGTATGTTTCTGATAATGAAGTTTTAAACTCGTCTGGAATTTCTTTTAAAAACCGTGAAGTATTACCCTTTTCGGTTATTAAATAGAGTTGGTCTTTGGCACGAGTAATGGCAACATAAAACAATCTTCTTTCTTCTTCCATCAAACTATCATGATTGGCGGTTTTGATGACTTGAAAAATTCTATCTTCGAGCCAAATATCAGGAAAACCTCCATAACCATCTGTTAGCCCAACGATAAAAACGGCTTTGGCTTCTAATCCTTTTGAAGCATGTATGGTCTTGTTTTGAACTTTAATGTTTTCATTTCTAAAAGCCACAAAATAAGGATGATACATTTTACTTCTTCGATACAAAAATAAAATATCGTCATTTTTATATCCATTATCCAATAATTCTCGAATGCGTGCCAAGCAAAAATCTAAATTTTCTTCCTGATTATTTCCGGCAAATTCCACAATTTTAAATTCAGATATTTTTGAAGCAAATATTTCTTTCTCGATTTTGAATTTATTGTGCTTAATCACTTCATTACTAGCACCTACTATACTTTGTGTGCTTCTATAATTGAGATTAAGTTTGATGGTTTTTGACTGTTTAAAATGAGTACCAAAATTTACAATACAGTCCACATTGGAACCTCTAAAACCATAAATACTTTGCCAGTCATCGCCCACACAAAAAAGTTGGGTTTTTGGCGTAATTAATTGTTTTATTAATTCTACTTGCAAATTATTCACGTCCTGAAATTCATCAACCAAAACATATTGATATTGGTTTTGAAATTTTTGCAATATGTCTTTGTGTTTTTTAAAAAGTGATACGGTTCTGATAATCATATCATTAAAATCGAGATAGGATTTGTCAACACAATAATTTTGAAATTCTTTTACCAATGGCATCACTAATTGATAAAAAATACGAATGCGTTCGTGCTGATCGTCTTGCGATTTATTAAAAATTTCATCCCAATTAGCATCTTCCACTTTTAGCATATCGCAAATTCTAATGGCCTGAAAAATAAAGTCTTTTACTTCTTCTTGATAGCAATTAAATTCTTCTTGATAAGACAAAATTCGGTCTGAAATATAATTTTCTGAAAGCCGACCTTTAATGATTTTATCAAGCGAATGGTTAAAAAGTGCCGTGTCTTCGGTCATTTTTTCATAGGTTTTTACACACAAGATATTCCCTTTTTCAAACTGCTCGGCTTTGTTTTTTGAAGGATAGCTTTTATCGCTAATGTGTTCTAAATAAATATTCGCATCTTCTATATAAAAATCGGGTTTAAAACCAAAATCTTTTACATTAATTTGAGGTTCATATTGATAACCAATGTTATGACGAAACAACCAATCTGAGATGTATTGTTCTGATTTTGAGCGCACTTTTTCGCCACGTAGCGTAGTATATATTTTTCCTTCGGGATAGGAATTTAGTTTTTTATGTTTATCTAACTGAATTTTATCTACAATATAATCTAGAATATATTTTTTGAGCGAAAGCAGATAGTCATTATTTTTTTCACAATTTCTGATGATGATTTTATGAAAAACTTCAAAAGTTGTTTCGGGAGCAACCAGTTTAAACATGGGGTCTTCCTCCTTTTTTTTATCTTCCGAAATAATTTTGAATTTATTATCAAATTCTTTTACCCCATAACTTTGCATAATCTTGTAGCACAAACTATGAAATGTTCTAATAGTTAGATTATCTATCCATTTGAATTTTTTTACATACAAAAATCGTTGCCTGTTTTTTTCTGCAATTGGTAGTTTTTTGTCAAAAATTAGGGTTTCATAAATACCGGTTTTGTCCGACTCGATGATTAATCTATCCAACATTTCATTGGCAGCATTTTTAGTGAAAGTAATAGCTAAAATTTCGGAAGGTTGCACTTTTTTTACTTCAACTAAATATTTTATTTTTTGAAGTAACGTTTTAGTTTTCCCCGAACCCGCACCTGCCAAGACCAAAATTCGTTTTTGTTCGGCTTTTACGGCTTCAATTTGGCGATTGTTAAGGGAGTTAAAAAGGGATAATGTTTCCAAAATTTATGGTTTTGAATTAATTAGAAAATTAATTTGTTGGTTTATTTTATTGGTTAGAAATTATATTTTTCATAGCATTGATGCATCAATTCTTTAACTTGATTGCCTTGTTTATCTTTACTTATTTTTGTTTGCGTTGTACACTCTTTATGGTCATTGGAGAAATCAATAAATAGTATGGCGGTTATTGAAATTATCAAAAATAATAGTAAGGTTATATATTTATTTTCATTACTTAATTTGCTCAATTTTATAAATTATTTTCTCTTATAAAATATTTTACCCACTCTATCTATATGTTCTTTTAAACTTTCTGATTGTAAATCCTTATAAATTGAAATATCAAACAAATAAGGAATATAACTTTCTTCAAATTCGTTTTTTAATTGAATTAATTCATCACATTCTATTGTTCCAAAAAGAGTAAAATCAATATCCGAACCTTCCCGATAATTTCCTTTGGCACGTGAACCATAGATAACTACTTTCTCAATACTTTCATGTTTTTCAAGGATTGAAATAATTTCTTTATATGAATTAGGGTACAATCCAAACATTATAAATATTTTTTCATCATTCTATAAAAATCAAACAATAACCGATAATAATCATTGACAATTTTAATAAATTCTTTATTTAGAATTTCTTCATCATAGGTATGAACGGTTATATTTCTTGTTTCAATCATTTCCATCCAAATTTCTCCATCTGTAATTAGATTTTTATTTAAAGCTTCTCGAACGGCACTCCTTGACCCAATTATATTTTGAATTCCTTCAAAAATTAAAAAGTCTTTCATTACTTTCCATGAAAGTTCATGGGTAAATTCAAATCTTTGAATAATTCCTGCTTTTATTAATTCATTGGTTGTTGTGCCATGCTCTTCAACGGCTTCCTTAAAACTAATAAATGCATTCTCAAAATTTTCAAAACGTTGTTTCCAGCGAATATCTTGATGTTCCATATTTTATAATTTAACTTTTCTCCACCACATCCAATTCCACTTTCAAATTATTGATGATGAAGGTTTGTCTATCGGGCGTATTTTTACCCATATAAAACTCTAGTAGCGTTTCAATAGAGGTGGCTTTGTCTAGCATTACTGGGTCTAAACGGATGCTCTCACCAATGAAATGCTTAAACTCATCGGGCGAAATTTCTCCTAATCCTTTAAATCGGGTAATTTCGGGTTTTGGTTTTAGTTTTTCTATGGCATCTCTTCGTTCTTCGTCTGAATAACAATAGATGGTTTCTTTTTTATTTCGCACACGGAATAAAGGCGTTTGCAAAATATACAAATGTCCTTCTTTAATCATTTCTGGGAAAAATTGAAGGAAAAAGGTAATTAATAACAAACGGATGTGCATTCCATCTACATCGGCATCGGTGGCAATTACGATGTTGTTGTAACGCAAATCTTCAATGCTTTCTTCAATATCTAATGCGGCTTGAAGCAAATTGAACTCTTCGTTTTCATAAACAATTTTCTTTGACATTCCATAAGAATTCAAAGGTTTACCACGCAAACTAAAAACCGCTTGTGTATTGACATCACGACTTTTGGTAATCGAACCCGAAGCCGAATCTCCTTCGGTAATAAAAAGCGTGCTCTCTAAACTTCGTGGATTTTTAGCATCGGTTAAATGAACTCGGCAATCCCTTAGTTTTTTATTGTGCAAACTGGCTTTTTTGGCTCGGTCTTTGGCTAATTTTCTAATGCCTGATAGTTCTTTTCGTTCTCTTTCAGCTTGTAAAATTTTACGCAAAAGCGAATCAGCAACTTCGGGGTTTTTATGTAAAAAATTGTCTAATTTAGTAGTAATAAAATCGTGAATAAAGGTTCTAACCGTCGGACCATTTGGACCTACATCATTGGAACCCAATTTGGTTTTAGTCTGGCTTTCAAAAACGGGTTCTTCTACTTTTATAGAAACCGCAGAAACGATTGATTTACGAATATCTGAAGCTTCAAAACCTTTGTTGTAATATTCACGAATAGTTTTTACAATCGCTTCACGAAAGGCGTTTAAGTGCGTTCCACCTTGTGTTGTATTTTGTCCGTTTACAAACGAATGGTATTCTTCAGAATATTGTGATTTACTATGTGTTAGTGCAATTTCGATATCATCACCTTCTAAATGAATGATTGGATATTGCATATCGTCTTCGGCAATTGTTTCTTCTAGCAAGTCTTTTAAACCAAATTCTGAAAGGTATTTTTCTCCGTTATAATATATTGTTAATCCGCGATTTAGATAACAATAATTTTTGAGCATTTTGATAATATACTCATTTCGGTATTTATAGTTTTTAAAAATAGCTTCGTCTGCAATAAAGGCAACTTTTGTTCCTTTACGCTTTGTAGATTCAGTGATTTCTTCTTCTAACTGAAGATTTCCTTCAGAGAATTCGGCTGCTTTTTGTTGGTTATCACGAACCGATTCTACACGGAAATAATTAGACAAAGCATTAACCGCTTTGGTACCAACTCCATTCAAACCAACCGATTTTTTAAAGGCTTTAGAATCGTATTTTCCACCAGTATTCATTTTAGAAACTACGTCAACTACTTTGCCTAGTGGAATGCCTCGACCATAATCGCGAACGGTTACCAATTTATCTTTGATGGTTACTTCGATAACTTTTCCTGCACCCATAACGAATTCGTCGATGCAGTTGTCGATTACTTCTTTAAGTAAAATATAAATTCCGTCATCTGGAGACGAACCATCGCCAAGTTTCCCAATGTACATTCCGGGACGCATTCGGATGTGTTCTTTCCAATCGAGGGAACGAATGTTGTCTTCGGTATATTGATCTTGCTCTTGCATGAGAATTTTTGATTTTGTGCAATTTAATATTTATCTCTAAATAATTTAAGTGAAAAATAGAGAAGTTATTGACAAAATGCGGTTAAGAACCTAGAAAAACAAAGGATAAATGAAAGATTACTAAAATTTGTTGATAAAGACAAAATAGACAAATGATGTTCTTCGATACAATTGAAATACATTCATATTGAAGTCGTTAAAACTTTTACCTGAACAAATAACTGCTTTCATATTCAAAACCGTCTTTGCGTAGTAGTTTTCTAAAATGGGCTCGTGAGGGAGTTAATAGCACGCTTGTGGTGTCGTTTTCTAGTATGGTAGCTTGAAAGGGAATGTTTAATTCTGTTTTTAATTTGGTAAAGTCTTTTTTGGTACCGAGTTGAATGTGTCGCATGCCAATGCTTGAAACCTTGATGATACTAGTTACATAGTTGTCATTTATTTTTTTATTTAGAATTAAAGCCGATTTGTATTCTTTTGCGGTTTCGTTTTTTGCGAAGGAAAACAGGGTGTCTAAATGTTCGATTTCAAAAGCAATGGTATCGCCTTTTATGAATGTTTTATAGGTTTTATTTTCTGACAAATCAACTACTTGGTTGTTGCGCAATTGAAATTTGGCAATAGAATCTAACTCAGATTTAAGCAGAGTAACGGTTTCAATTTCGTTGATGTAAATGTGTTTTGGTTTAATGACTAATTGATGGGAATAGTCCATGGAATAAGTGCCTACATATTTTTTTGGGAATTGTGAAATTGTATCCACATTTGCGGGTTGGGCTTCTGAAAAATAGATGAAACTGTTGTTGAGCGTTGCGTCTTTGCAAGATGTAAACAAAAGTGTTGCAGCAAAAAGGATGAGGTAGTTTTTCATGGTAGATTTTTTGAAGAAACTACAAATGTTGTGCCAAAACGTGGTGCCCTGCCCCAGATTGAAATGGAAAGCTTTTAGGGTTTTTGTGCTTATTTTTCTTGTTTTTTAAGAGCGACCTAAGAAGCTCCTTAAAAAAGGTAGAAAAATGGTGCAAAAACCCTAAAACTTGTAATGTAAAGCTGGAAATAGGCTCAAAAAAACCGCAAAATCTCTTTTGCGGTTAGTGTATTCTCTATTGCCATCCTGAGCTTGTCGAAGGACTTTCTCTTTTATCTAAACATTAAACCTAAAATGCATCACGTCTCCATCTTTAACGATGTATTCTTTTCCTTCGACACGCAATTTTCCGGCTTCTTTACATTTAGCTTCTGAACCTAATGCAGAATAATCTTCGAATGCAATAACTTCAGCACGAATGAATCCTTTTTCAAAATCGGTGTGGATTACTCCTGCCGCTTTTGGTGCAGTATCGCCAACGTTAATTGTCCAAGCGCGAACTTCTTTAACTCCTGCTGTGAAGTAGGTTTGTTGCTTTAATAATTTGTAAGCGGCACGAATTAAAACTGCCGAACCTGGCTCAGTCAATCCCATATCTTCAAGGAAAACTTGCCTTTCCTCGTAACTTTCTAATTCGGTAATATCAGCTTCTGCTCCTACTGAAAGGATGATCACTTCTGCATCTTCGTCTTTTACTAATTCACGAACTTGATCTACATATTGGTTTCCGTTTACTGCTGAACTTTCGTCAACATTGCAAACATATAGCACTGGTTTGTTAGTAATTAACTGAAAATCTTGCATTAATTCTTCTTCATCTTGATTTTGAGGAACAACTGTTCTAGCTGATTTTGCTTGCAACAATGTTTCGCGAATTCTATCTAAAAGTGCTTTTTCAGCTTGCGCTTCTTTATTTCCAGTTTTTGCTGCACGATTTACTTTTTCTAATCGTTTTTCAACGGTTTCTAAATCTTTTAATTGCAATTCGATATCGATGGTTTCTTTATCGCGAATGGGGTTTACATTGCCATCTACATGCACAATATTATCGTTATCAAAACAACGCAACACATGAATGATAGCGTTACATTCTCTAATATTTCCAAGAAATTGATTTCCTAAACCTTCTCCTTTTGAGGCACCTTTTACGAGTCCGGCAATGTCAACAATATCAACGGTAGCCATTTGAACACGCTCTGGTTTTACTAATTCTTCTAATCTAGCAATTCTGGTATCAGGAACATTAACCACGCCAATATTTGGTTCAATGGTGCAAAAAGGAAAGTTGGCACTTTGGGCTTTTGCATTAGACAAACAATTAAATAACGTTGATTTTCCAACATTGGGTAATCCTACAATTCCTGCTTTCATATCTCTTTGATATTATTTTATTTGTGATAGGTAACGCATTAGCGTTTCATTTATGAATGTTATTTTTTAAAAGTGTGCAAATATAAGATTTTAAATTGTTTAATAAATAGTTGAAAGTAATTTATAATCTAATGCAAATGCAAGGTGCAATCGCAATTTTTACAGTCAACTTAAAAAGAATACTGAAATTAATATAGAAAAATGTAGCCTATTGCTGTATTGCTCAAAAATGACTCCAGGTAAGCTCAAAATAGGCTTATTAAACCAACATTAAAAATCAATATTAAAAAGAAAAACGCTTGAAACGGAGTATATAAATCCTGTTACAAGCGTTTTCTTATTGTCTAAAAAATGACGCTAATCAAATTATGCGATGTTTTTTAGTGCCCTCCGTTATGCTCAGGATTTTTTTTTTGTAATTAAAGAAAAAAGCCCCAAATTGTGTTTAACTTTTGGGCATGTTCACTTTCACTGATGGTTTTTTAAAAATTTAAAGAATTAGATTTTAAATCTTTTTCTATCATTTTCAGTTAAATATATTTTTCTCAAACGAATAGTTTTTGGTGTAACCTCAACATATTCATCTTTTTGAATGTACTCTAAAGCTTCTTCTAAAGAGAAAATGATTGGTGGAATAATTCTAGCTTTTTCATCATTTCCAGACGAACGAACGTTCGATTGTTTTTTAGCTTTGGTAACGTTAATACACATATCATCACTACGAGAATTTTCTCCAATTACTTGACCTTCATAAATTTCATCATTTGGATTAACAAAGAATTTACCACGATCTTGCAATTTATCGATAGAATAAGGAATTGCTTTACCGTTTTCCATAGAAATTAACGAACCGTTGTTTCGTCCTGGAATTTCACCTTTATAGGGTTCATATCCAATGTAACGGTGTGACATAATTGCCTCACCAGCAGTTGCAGTAAGTAATTGATTACGCAAACCAATAATTCCACGTGAAGGAATATTAAATTTCACTATCATACGCTCACCTTTGCCTTCCATCGAAAGCATCTCACCTTTTCGGATAGAAACAAATTCAACAGCTCTTCCTGAAAGATTTTCAGGTAAATCAATGGTCAATTCTTCAATTGGCTCACATTTTTTTCCATCAATTTCTTTGATAATAACTTGTGGTTGACCAATTTGCAATTCGTAACCTTCTCTTCTCATGGTTTCAATAAGCACCGATAAGTGCAGTACACCACGACCAAAAACCATAAATTTATCCGCAGAATCGGTTTCGCCCATACGCATAGCAAGGTTTTTCTCCAACTCTTTTGTCAATCTATCTCTAATGTGTCTTGACGTTACAAACTTACCTTCTTTACCAAAGAAAGGCGAATCGTTGATGGTAAACAACATACTCATTGTAGGCTCATCAATTGCAATCGTTTGCAATGCTTCTGGATTTTCAAAATCGGCAATAGTATCACCAATTTCAAATCCTTCAACACCAACGATGGCACAGATATCTCCAGCAATAACTTCTTGCACTTTTTTACGACCTAGACCTTCAAAAGTATGCAATTCTTTAATTCTTGATTTTATTATTGTACCATCTCTTTTAACCAAAGAAATTGGCATACTTTCTTTAAGAACTCCTCTTTCCAATCTACCAATCGCAATACGACCTGTAAATGAAGAGAAATCTAAAGAGGTAATTAACATTTGTGGTGTGCCTTCAGAAACTTTTGGTGCAGGAACATGTTCTACAACCATATCTAATAAAGACTCAATATTATCTGTTATATTTTCCCAATGATCAGACATCCAGTTATTTTTAGCAGAACCATAAACCGTAGGAAAATCTAACTGCCATTCTTCTGCACCCAATTCAAACATCAAATCGAAAACTTTTTCATGTACTTCTTCTGGAGTGCAATTTTCTTTATCTACTTTATTGATAACCACACAAGGTTTTAATCCCAAATCAATTGCTTTTTGCAATACAAAACGAGTTTGAGGCATAGGCCCTTCAAAGGCATCTACTAATAGACAAACTCCATCAGCCATATTCAAAACACGTTCCACTTCTCCACCAAAATCGGCGTGACCAGGAGTGTCAATAATATTAATTTTTGTTCCTTTATAAACAACCGAAACGTTTTTAGAAGTAATAGTAATACCTCTTTCACGCTCTAAATCGTTGTTGTCAAGAATTAAGTCACCAGTGTTTTCATTTTCACGAAAAAGTTGACAATGGTACATAATTTTGTCAACCAAAGTAGTCTTACCGTGGTCAACGTGGGCAATAATTGCAATGTTTCTGATAGATTCCATCTGATTTTTTTAGAATGTGCAAAGGTACACTTTATTTTGATATAAAAAACCTTGCTTACAAGAGTTTACTTTTTAATAACTATTTTTATTTTAAAGTTTAAAAAACCTAATAGTCCAATAAAATAATCGCATAGTTATAACGGGACAAATTTTCTAATCCAACTATTCTTGCTACCCAATATTTAACCTCTTAGGGCTAGGCTCCGTTAAGAGCAAAAAGTGGTAACTAAAAACAAGTAATACCAATAATATTCATAAACCCAAAATGCGCATGAGAAATTTATTACAAGGTTAAACTACCTCAAAAATAAATACTTACTCCTTTTTAAAATGTTAAAATATTACTATATTCCAAAATTTTAAAAAGTCCGTGAGCACATATTTTTATTGGATTTTAAACTTT
>JAIFLT010000148.1 GCA_020048955.1 Flavobacterium sp. | reverse complement strand
CCTAAAAAGTTACATAATACCTTTTTAGGATTAAAGCTTGGTTTTTACATGTTTCTTTTTATCTGAAAATCCATTACTCCAAAAGGAATGTTGTTAACATTATCGATAACCATTTTGCCTTCGCTATTCCATTTGAAAGAGCCATTAATGCTTACATTTTTTTTGATGTCTTCAAATTCAGCTTCACCCACTAAAGTACCATTCTTCTTAAACTCAATAACCGCAGATTTAACAATTACCACTTCCATGATTACGTGTTCGTGTAAGATACTTTTCCACAAGTCTCTATCCGACTTTTTTAAGTTCATAATCATTCTTCTAATCTCATTTTCGTAGGCACCACCATTTTCAGTATCAAAAACGATTTGGGTAACTTCATTAAATTCAAAAGAGATATCATATTTAGAAGTAAATCCACCTTTTAAAGAAAACAATCCCAAAATAGAAATGCCCATGTCCAAACTTCTTTCGCCTTTTATAATCTCACTTGGAATATTCGCCTTGATAGTTTTATAAGCCCATTTTTTCGGATGCTCGTTAGAAAATATTCTACCCACATAGTCAATAATTCGATCATCACTATTAATGATAGCACCAGGTAAAAAGGCTTCACTGGCTATCGAAATAAAGTTGAATCCTTTGTAATATTGTTCAATAAATTTTTCAAATGTTTTCATAGTATCTGCATTTTTAAATCGGCCTACTCTATAAATTCCCTTTTCGGCTTACTGGATGGTACTACAAATTAACAAGTATTTCTTAAAATAGGCATCCCTAGAAATGGTTATTTTTCAAAAAAAACGCACAACCCTATCAGGTCGAGCGTTTTAAGCTTTGTTGTGCTGTTAAACCAATTGCTAGTACTCAAGCAATAAGTCTTGTTTAAAGAGTTACTAAAGCTAACTAATCTTAACTAAGTTTAAGACATTAAAAGCACCATTGTTCAATAGGTACTTCACACCATTAACTTCTTGAAAAAACTCAATTAGTATAACGTGAAATCCAGTTCCTGTTGCTGTTGGTACAGCAGTAGGGGTCAACACAGGAGCAATAGCACCAGGTACAAGTGGGTAAACCGTCTCAACGCTTTGTGTCAACTCATAAACTTCAGTAGCAAAATCCAATTTCAAAAAACCAGCTTGCAAACTAAAATGAGTTGCACCTTCAGCAGAACGCAATTGCTGCAAAGGATCAAAACTTGAAATACTAATGGCTCCTGTCAACGCATCAACAGTTACAATAGCATTTAATACACTTCCCATAGTGGCACGAGCATTGAAATCAAATCCCTCAAGCATCGGTGAAGCAGTAGCATTTGCCATTCCCACAGCAACGTTACGTTCACCACGCACACTCACACTGTCTAGATTCTTAATCTGTCCCATAACCTTCACAAGCCTACTCGTCAGTTTACTGTCTTTCGCTTTAAACAACATTGGTCCTAATGCAGAACGCAATAATTTTCCCGAGCCGGCGATACTGCTCTGTGTTGCAAAAAAAAAATCGGTGACCATCAGTAACATCCGTTTCATCCGCGTTCCAATTAAGAACAACAGCCACAAAAGATTTTAAAGATTTCTTTGATTATTCCAATCTGTGTTGCAAATGAAAAGCTACTATAATTTTCGCTCATTCTACAGAGGTCAAGAATTTTTTTGATGTAAAAAGATTATCGCTTCATACTAAAATGTCCTTTATGAATTCTACCATCGGCGCGATAGGCTACAAACCAATAGTCATCAGAAACCATAAGATTTCCGTTGTAAGTGCCATCCCAACCCGAACTCTTTGAAGTGAATGATGTAATTGTTTTACCATAACGATCATAGATAACAACTTTAAATTCGGGTTCGTTTTCAGAGTTTTTAATTCTCCAATAATCGTTATAACCATCGCCGTTGGGAGTAAAGTATTTGGTGTAATAAAGTAACCAAATGACTTTAGCTCTAATACCACAACCCGCTTTGTCTTTTACATAAACGGTGTACAATCCTGGTGATAAATGGTTAAAATAGTTTACGTCTTGAAAAGTAGTGCCATCTAAAGAATACTCAAAAGTACCATTGCCAGAAGTTATCACGGTAATACTGTTTTCATTCAAAGTCCAATCAGAGGTTTCAATACTTTCTATCTCGGGCGGTCCCGAATTGATAACAGTAATGCTCTGACTATAGCTACAAGGCAAGCCGTTGTATGTATTTGTTGCCGTTACCGTTAGATTAGTAACTCCAATAGCGCTAATACTTACCGTAGGGGTAGTAGCTCCATTAGACCAAAGATAAGTTGTTGTAGGTAAATTAGTAACCGAGGCATCGAGCATGGTTGGTGCTGTAGTACAATTTAAAGTGTTGGTGTTGAGGTTCAGAGAGGGTTCTTGCCCAACGATTAAATAAAAACTTCTTGTTTCGTAGCAATTGGCCAACGTATTGAGCACAATTCTAGTATGAATAAACTGCGGATTGGTGGTAGGATTAAAAGAGGTAACATTAGTGATAGCATTACTACCATTTTGGGCATCTATCAAAGAAGTATGGTAGGTAATGGTGTAATCGCTAGCCGATTGTGGTCCTAAAATTAAAGCTGTTTGTGGAGTTAAGTCAAAGGTTTCATTGTTGGTAATAACGGTTTTGCATTGTAAGATATCTTTGGGTGGCGTAACTACCTTAATGATGGAGGCTAGGGTATTCACATCAAACAAGCGGTTGACAATATTACCACAGCTGTCCTCTATTCGAAACAAATAAATAGCAGGAGGTAAATTATAGAAAATATTGGAAGTGCCATTGTCTAAAAAGAACGGCATTCCATTTTCTTGCACAATGGTGTAGCGTAGCGGACCCGTTCCGATAGCTTCAATAAAAACATCTAAAGCTCCACTAACTGTACAGGGCATTCGGTAGGCATCAATAAATTCTAAAGCTTCACCATAACTCAAGGTAGGAGCCAAAATTTCAATACAGTTCTTGTTGGAACCACTTACCACACCCGTATTTATATCACTACCATTTTGAAACGATAAAAAGGCACGAACAATTCGGAAAGTACCGTTGTAATTAAAATTAAAATTAGTAGCATTATTTACCAACGCAATGGAGTTAGTTGCCGAGGGTACAGTTCCGTTTGGATAAATCACACCTGTACTAGGATTGCCCCAAGTATCGGCGACTGGGTCAAATAATTTTTGCAACCAAAACGATTGTCCCGTTGTTCCATTGCTAACAAAGTTTAGGGCAATATTAAAAGAACCACAGTTGGGTAGTAATGAAAAATTGGAAGAGGTTATGTTATAGCCTTGAAGATTCACCGTAATGGTGTGGTTGTAATTACATTCATCAACGCCTGTAAAAGTATAGATTCCTGGAAGTAAATTATTCATATACATAGCCCCATCAGAAGCAATATTAAAAGTAACATCATAGGGAAAAGAGAATCCAAAGGAGGCAGGCGCATCGATTATGCTTAAAGAAGTTAATTTGGAATTCAAACTTTCTATTTTAACCGCACTGGTATTTTCATCACAACCATTTCTGATGGTACTTGAAAAGCCTCTATCGACATAATCAGGTACATTAACGAATATTGGTGCTATTATATCATTGCAATTATTAGCCAATTCAATAAAATAATTCCCAAGCGGCACCGGATTTAGGGTAATTGTTCCGTTAGCATTGAGCAAAGAAGTAATGTTATGAGGTAATGGAAACGGATAATCTATTGGTGCAACTGTTACAATTGCTGTAGCAATAATATACCCTGGAATGCTGATACTTATGTTACCAGTAGTTAAGCAACCATTATTTCTTCCTATTACGATGGGAACAGGAGGACGGTTTTGAACAGTGAAAATAAAGTTTTTTATATTCCCACAGGCGTCGGTAATAGTAACATCATACATGCCGATAGGTGTTGGCATAGTTACATCTCCAAAAGTAACTGTATTTTGAATATAAGGTCCGGGATAACTCGCGTTGAATAGGGCAGGAGTAAAACCAACAGGCGACGAGTTGAAATTGATGTTGTAGGGTGGATAAAAATTAGTAATCGTTAAAGAAAAGTAATTTTCATTACAATCTAAATTAGTAATCGTATGAGAGATTTTAACTTGGTTATTTACAACAAAATTTGATGTGAAAGTAGTTCCACAAACGTCTGTGATAGATAACGAATAACTAAAACTCTGATTGATGTAGTTGGTCATAATTTGCTCCAAATTTTGAGAAGTAGGATTCCCTGAATTCAGAGTGCTGTTTACAACAGTAGGTGCGCCTCCCGACGGTGGAAAAATAGTATAAGTAATAGCTATAGGATAACCAATAATAGTGCCAGTGGCGGGGGTAAGGGTATTGGTAACCGAAATCAAGTTACAGTTAGGTGGTGTAACCTGAGCTAATTGGGGTTGCCCAATAGTAATACCCGTATTGTTTTGCGTCACTGTAAAAGTGGTTGCCACACCGACACCACAATTATCAAAAACTCTAATTCTATATACGCCCACGGTCAAACCCGAAAAAGTATTAGAACTTTGCAAAGGGAAGAGTAGAGGACCGCTAAAAATTTCATAAGAAACAGAGGTTCCTGTTAGTGTATTGACCGTAATTGTGCTTGTATCAGTGCAAGCCTGATTTAAACTCTGAACGGAGAACGTTAAGGGAACAACCGAGTTTAGAATGGTAGCATCTTGCTGTTGTTCAGTGGCGGTTGTTCCTACCGTTTCTCTTGCTATTACTCTGTAATCACCTGCAACCAATCCGATAATAGTTGTCGAAGTTGATGTTGACAAAGGTGTAATAGTGTTGGGTAGTTTGTAAATGATGTATAAAATACTTCCTGCAGAATTGGTATTGGAGACATTAAACGACAGGCTACCATTACCAGAACAGGTTTCGTTGGTAGCAGACACAGAGAAGTTGAATCCAAAACTAATTAAAGGAAACAGAAATGCTATGATGGAGCAATGGTTTAGGAATTTTTTCATAATCTTTACTTAATAAAACAAATTTATGAAATGTATTTTAAAATTGGAGTTTATTTCATAAAAAAACGTATTTAAAGTAAGTTGATTTTTAAATTGGATTTTTTTTGTTTTAAAGGAGTGGATTAATACCGATTAGCACTGTATAAGAGTCTAATAAATTGTACACAATATAGAGTTTATCGGAATGAATCATTGTAAAATTTTAAAATGGTCTAATCCATTTTAAAATTACAATTGGAATAACTTCGCTATTGCAGAAAGCGTTTCTTATTGGAAATTATACCAAGTAATATTTATAAAAAAAGCCCCGACTATAGTCAGAGCTTTTCAATCTTGAGTGACCTCGACTGGATTCAAACCAGTAACCTTCTGAGCCGTAATCAGATGCGCTATTCAGTTGCGCCACGAGGCCTTTTTTGTGGGTGCAAATATAAGTATATTTGTGTAACTTGCAAACCAAATTTACTTTAATATTAAAAAATATGACACTTAAAAAATACATTCGTGATATTCAGGATTTTCCTAAACCTGGAATTGTTTTCAAAGACATTACACCTTTACTTAGTGACCCAGTTGCAAGACAAGAAGCGTTAGATGTATTGCTGTCAACAGTTAAATATAAGAAAATTGATAAAGTTATTGGAGTAGAAAGTCGTGGTTTCTTCTTCGGAATACTTTTGGCAGAAGCATTAAATGCAGGATTTATTCCTGTTAGAAAACCAAAGAAATTGCCCTACGAAACTATTTCTGCTGTTTATGAATTAGAATATGGTACCGATACTTTAGAAATCCATATAGACGCTATTCAAAAAGGAGATAGGGTCTTAATTCACGATGATGTTTTAGCTACTGGTGGAACCGCAAAAGCGGTTTGCGCACTTATAGAGCGTTTAGGCGGTGAGATAGTGCAATGCAATTTTCTAATGGAATTGTCTTTTCTAAATGGAAGAGACAAATTAGGAACTAATGAAATTTTTGCTGCGATAACGTATTAGTTTTAATCTTCAATTACTACCAATACTATTTATAAAATAGTCCAAAAGTTTATGGTATTATTTTGTTAGGATATGTGAATTACTATTTAAAGCTCTTGTTGTAACATAATATCGATAGGCAATAAGTGCCAATTGCCATTTTTTAGCTTTAGCCAAATCCAATTGCTTTTTGGTAAAACTAGGCAGTAAAAGTTTGTTTATTTTAGCTAGTAGTTTATACATCGTTTTTTTGCAAAGATAGTTTTTTTTACTTCGGTGCCTGAGGCTCTCGAAGGCACCGAAGTAAAAAAAAGACCATTAAATTAAGAATGGTCTCTTTGGTTTATACTTTTTTTGTTTTTGTTGTTGTTTTAGATTTCTCTAATTCTTTTTTGGCTTTTTCTAATTCTTCTTTAGCTTTGATTATTTCCTCTTTGGCTTTGATCATTTCTTCTTTCGTTTTATCTAGGTCTTGAGAAGAACCGCCAAAAGATGATTTCATTTCTTCAATTTGCTTTTTGAAGTTTTCTAAGCCTTCATTGCTTCTAAAATCAAATTGCTTTTCACCTAAGTTGTTTCCAAAACCATCATTGAATTCAAACGTATGACTCTTTTTGATGTCTTCTATTTCTTCTTTTGAGTATTCATCGGCGCCTTCAATAACTTCACCATCCTCAATTACTAGAGGTTTTCTGCCATCCTTTTGAATTTGAATACGAGATTTTGATTTACCCATTCCTTCACCATCATTAGGAAAACTAAAACTATACGATTGTGAGTTCTTATCGTTACCAAAGTTGAAACGTTTCATGATATCATCAGCATTGGCAAAGCCACCCATCATTGGGTTTTCATTAAAGAAGTCATTTTCGTTAGAAGGTTCGCCAAATCCAACAGTGTCTCCTTGTTTGAAGAATTTGATGGTTGCAATTGGGTTAGCGTTATCCAATTCCATTTTGCCTTTATTTCCTTTTCTGTCGGAATATTCTACTTTAATAGCTGTAATCTCCTCTTTACTATTGCGTTGAACACCCGAATAGTTAATAGTAATCCCTTTTTCAGCCAAAGCTTTGATGTCGTCTTTCATTTCGCTTTCGGGCGTGTTCTTGTTCCAAGTCATTACAATGTTATCACTATTGGCTTGATTGTTCCAAGTAAACGGATTTTGTTGTGCCAAAGCCAGATTCTGAATAAAAAGAAACGCAACTAAAGCGGGTAATACCAAAGCAAAGTTTCTAAATTGTGTTTTCATAA
>JAIFLT010000019.1 GCA_020048955.1 Flavobacterium sp. | reverse complement strand
GTATAATCCTTACTTATTTTGCAGTAGATATCATAAAAATTATGGTTGCCAAACAACTAAAATCAAGAATGACACCACACAATATTTATAAAATAAAAAGAGTTATAAGTATTATTCTAATGATTTTTGGTGGTTTTTTAATGGCACAAGGTTTCTTCCCAAAAGAAAAAGAAATGATTAAAGAGAAGTTGGAGCAGTTGAAGGATTGATGTTTAAAAAACGACGAAAAAGAATGAAATTTAACTATTTAAAAACTAAACTTGAAAATTTAATTACTTCATCAAATAGCAAAATTAATTCTGATGAATTAAATGATTATTCACATTTAAAAACTAAACTTGAAAATTTAATTACTTCATCAAATAGCAAAATTAATTCTGATGAATTAAATGATTATTCACTTAAAGTTTATGAATATGTAAAAAAAAATCATAATAAATTAATTAAAAATATTAAGTTGCATAAATCTGATTTTGGAAAAAACCATATTTGTATAGAACTTATAACCAAAAACGAAAATAGTGCTTCAAATTTAATCTTTAGTTCAGAAGACAATCAATTAACTCTTGGATTTGATTGCTTTCATTCTCATTATGATAGTTTTAGTGAACAAAATTTAGAGGATGAAATCAAAGTCGCTTTAGAAAACTTTTATAAAATATTAAATGAAGAACTTTTTGTAGTTTCTGCTGGTGGCGGAGCATCAACATTACTAACAAAGGAAGAAATTAATATTATCGAAAGTGGAAAAATACTTGAAAGATTTAATTATGATTGTATTACTTATTATGTAACTTCTTGGAGCGGAACTCACGACAGAATTTTTAAAAATCCTAATTAAAAAAATTATTTGACATTAAAACATTCAAAAACACTACTACTAAAAGCTGTTTCAAAAAATAACGAACCGCGGGATTTATCTGAAATTTGAATAATTTTTTTTTATGAGATTCTTCGTTGCTTTGAAACACAATAATGTTTTAAAGAAGAGTTTTCTAAAACAACTTTAATCAATTTTTTAGATTCTTTCAGAATAACAAAAACAAAAAAAGAAACACATTTCTGTATCTCTTCTTGAGGCATCGTTCGGATTCAAACACATCTTTAATTAATTTTTTAGATTCTTTCAGAATGACAAAAATAAAAAATCCTCTCAATCGGAGGATTTTAAGAAGAGGCATCGTCCGGATTCGAACCGGAGTAGGAGCTTTTGCAGAGCCCAGCCTAGCCGCTCGGCCACGACGCCAATTATTTATTGGATTGCAAATATAATATAAAAAATACAATATGCAAATTCCAAATTCCAAATGGAAAAATATACTTCTTATACTTGGAATTTCTACTATTGGAATTTCTAATTTCTATATTCTTCCATTTCTATAGTAACCGCTTCAACATCACCTCCAATAGGCGGATTTAGTTTAGAAACTGCCAACACAATTCTAGAAACAGAAGGAATTTCTTTAAAGATTCTTGTAATGATTCTGTGAGCTACATGTTCTAAAAGTTTCGCTCTAATGTCCATTTCTTCCACTACAATTTTGTTTAAAAGTACATAATCAACCGTATCTTTCAACTCATCTGTGAGTGAAGACTTTCTTAAGTCGGTTTTAATTTCTAAATCAACTCTATAATCTGAACCAATTTTTCCTTCTTCTTCAAGACATCCGTGAAAGGAAAAAGTTCTAATGTTTTGTAGTTTTATTGTTCCCATTTTTTATGTTTATTGTTTATAGTTGGGAGTTTATGGTTAACGAACACAAAACCATAAACGATAAACTACAAACTTTTTATATCTTTGCTAAAATTACGAAATAATTATGTCAACAGAAGAAAAGTCTCTGAATTTTATTGAACAAATCATAGAAGAAGATTTAAAAAACGGATTATCACAAGATAAACTTCGTTTTCGTTTTCCGCCTGAGCCAAATGGTTATTTACACGTGGGTCATGCTAGTGCAATTTGTTTAAATTTTGGTTTAGGAGTTGATTATCAAGCGCCAGTTAATTTGCGTTTTGATGATACCAATCCTGCCAAAGAAGAACAGGAATTTGTTGACGCAATCAAGAAAGATGTTGAATGGCTTGGTTTTAAATGGGATAAAGAATGTTATGCTTCTGATTATTTTCAAGAATTATACGATTGGGCAGTTCAGTTTATAAAAGAGGGTAAAGCCTATGTAGATAGCCAATCTTCTGAAGAAATGGCGATTCAAAAAGGAACGCCAACAACTCCAGGAACCAATTCTCCTTATAGAAATCGTTCAGTTGAAGAAAATTTAGATTTATTTGAACGAATGAAAAATGGTGAATTTCCAAACGGAACACACATTCTTCGTGCTAAGATAAGTATGGGCGCTAATAATATGTTGATGCGTGATCCAATTATGTATCGAATTCTTCATGCTCATCATCATAGAACTGGCAATAAATGGTGTATTTATCCAATGTATGATTGGGCTCATGGCGAAAGTGATTATTTAGAACAAATTTCACATTCTTTTTGTACGTTAGAATTTTTACCTCATAGAGAATTGTATGATTGGTTTTTGAATCAAATTTATGATAGTTCTAAAGTACGTCCAAAACAAAGAGAATTTGCTCGTAGAAATCTGTCGCATACTGTTGTTTCTAAAAGAAAATTACTTCAATTAGTTCAAGATAAGCATGTTACCGCTTGGGATGATCCAAGAATGAGCACTATTTCTGGGATGAGAAGACGTGGTTTTACGCCAGCATCAATAAGAAATTTTGCAAATACAATTGGAATTGCAAAACGTACCAATTTAATTGATGTATCACTTTTAGAATTTTGTGTTCGTGAAGATTTGAATAAAACGGCACCTCGAGTTATGGCGGTTTTAAATCCTGTGAAATTGGTAATTACAAATTATCCAGAAGGAAAAGAAGAACGTTTAGAAGCAGAAAACAGTCAGGAAGATGCCAGTTTAGGTTTTCGTCAAGTGCCATTTTCTAGAGAATTATATATAGAAAGAGAAGATTTTCAAGAGGAAGCTAACAAGAAATTTTTCCGTTTGACTTTAGGAACAGAAGTTCGTCTTAAAAATGCTTACATCATTAAAGGTGAAAGTGTTATAAAAGATTCGGAAGGAAATATTACAGAAATTCATTGTACTTATGATGAAGATTCTCGAAGCGGAAGCGGAACAGAAGCAAGCCAAAGAAAAGTAAAAGGAACCATTCATTGGGTTTCAATTAATCACGCTATTGAAGCTGAAATTCGCTTGTACGACCGACTTTTTACACATGAAAATCCTGATGGCGATAAAGAAGTAGATTTTAAAGAATACATTAATCCAAATTCGTTAGAAGTAATTACCGGATATCTTGAACCAAGTTTAGCTTCTGCAAAAGACGGAGATAGATTTCAATTTCAACGATTAGGATATTATTGTGTAGATAAAGATTCTTCTTCTGAAAAATTAGTTTTTAACAAAACAGTTGGCTTAAAAGATACTTGGGCAAAAGTGGAAAGTAAAGAATAATTTATAAATAGATTCTATATATAGAAACCAACAGAAATGTTGGTTTTTTCTATTATATATAGTTTCTATAGTTATTTAGTTTTAATAGAAATTAATTATTAAAAACAGCTTTCATATTTTGATTTTAAGCAACTTTTAAAAATTGTTGATATGATTTTATATTAAAATAAAAAGCAATTCTTAAATTAGCTTATTTCAATTTTTGACAAAATAATTTTTTTTTAATCAATTAGTTTACTATTTATAGTTTATAGTAAATCGTAAACTATAATTTATTATATTTGTTTACTATTTATAGTTTATTATAAACTAACAACAATCAATATGAGTATAAAAAATAAATTGCAATTACTTTTTGAAGATAAAAAAGAATTGAGTGTAGATGAAATTGTTTCAGAACTGATTGTTTCAAAACAATATGTTCATAGAATATTAAATCAATTTGTAGAAAGTAACAAAATAGAACGAATTGGTTTACCACCAAAAACCATTTACAAACTTAAAATTGTTTCTAAAAAAAAAGAAGTTATAACAGAAAATATTTCATCAGAAAAACAACAATTTCTTCAAGAGAATTTTATTGTAATTACAGAAATAGGTCAACTACTTTATGGGTTTGAAGCTTTTCAAAATTGGTGTGATAAACGAAAACTTCCAGTAGTAAAAACTATTGATGAGTTTATTATAACTAAAGATAAATACAATCAATACATTGATAAAAACGGTTTAATTTCGGGCTTAGAAAAACTACAATCAACAAAAGGTTATGATAAAATTTTTATAGATGAATTGCTCTATCTTGATTTTTATGCCATTGAACGCTTTGGGAAAACCAGATTAGGTACTATTCTTCATTACGCAAAACAAGGTCAAAATAAAATGCTAATGAAGATTTTAATTGATGAAATTAAAGACAAAGTTCAAACAATAATTTCAGTATATAATATTGATGCAATTGCTTACGTTCCGCCAACAATAAAGCGAGAAACACAGATAATGAAAGTATTAGCAAATGGATTAAAAATTAATCTTCCAAGTATAGAAATTCAGAAAATAGGCGGAATAATTCCTGTTCCTCAAAAATCATTAAATAAATTAGAAGAACGTATCAATAATGCTGAAAACACTTTTGTAGTAAAAGGAAAAGTTTCTTATAAAAATATTCTTTTAATTGATGATGCAGTTGGCTCGGGTTCAACACTTAATCAAATTGCAGGAAAGATTAAAAATAAAAAGTTAGCAGAAAAAATAATTGGTCTGGCAATAGTCGGAAGTTTTAAAGGATTTGATGTTATTACAGATGTTTAACGACGATTTAACACTACTACACAATATAATTTCGTAACTTTAGTATAAACAAAATTTAAAAGTTATGTCAAGTAAAAATGGAAATAGCATTTTAGCAATTTTAGCAGGTGCTGCAATTGGAGTTGGATTAGGAATTTTATTTGCACCAGACAAAGGTTCAAAAACTAGAGAAAAACTTAAAGATGGTTTTGATGACTTAAAAGGAGAAGCCAAAACAAAATGGGATGCTCTTGAAGAAGAAACCAAAGAAAAATTTTCTAAAACCAAAGAGGAGTTAAAAGAAACCATTGAGGATTTGCTTTCAAATTCAAGTTACAAAGCAGAAGAAGCCATTACGTTTCTTGAAGAAAAATTAGCCGAGTTAAAAAAACAAAATGCAAAACTTCAGAAATAATGGCTTTTGAAGAATTAAAAGAAAATACAGAAGCAATTCAAGAAAACGCCAAAGCTTATGTAGAAAGCAGTTTAGCTTACTACAAGCTTTGGGGTTTTAAGGTTGCCATGAAATCAACTACTTTGTTAGTTAAGTTTTTGTTGATAGCCTTGTGTTTAATGATTGTTTTATTTTTTGTTTCCATTGCAGGAGCTATGGCATTAGGGCAATTATTTGATAGTTATCCACTAGGATTTCTAGCTGTTGCAGGAATCTATTTGGTATTGGCTTTGTTATTATTTTTAGTAAAAGATAAAATTGTGGAGGGACCTATTTTAGAGAAATTTTCAGAAATATTTTTTAACGACTAAATTATGGAAACAAAAAAATATTCGTCCTATGCAGCAATAGAGCACGATTTAGAAATTCTTAAATTAGAAAAAGAAATCTATTATAAAAAAATGCTTTTAAGTATTGATAAAACGAAAGAAAGTATTCTTCCTTCAAAATCAGTTTCTTTTATTGGAAGTCTGTATCAAAAAGTATTTTCTGGAACATATGGAACACTTTTTAAAATAGCAATTCCTTATATTATCAATTGGTTTATAAACAGAAAAAGAGGCAATTAAGCCTCTTTTTTTATTTGAACATACTTCATTAAACTTCCTCAGTTGGATTAGAGGTATCACTCGGATTATAATCTGTAGAAGTAGTATTGTTTTTAGATTTTACTCTTTTGGGTTGGTGTTTCATCGTTTCGCCAATTTGGTTACTTGCAGAAAAACTTGCTACCATATTGTTCAACATATCGCTTCCGGCTTGAGGAGAATTTGGTAATAAAATCAAGTTTGAATTAGTATCTGCACCAATAGCTTGTAAAGTATCATAGTGTTGTGTAACTACAATTAATGCCGAAGCTTCTTGCGAGTTAATGCCAACAGAATTTAATACTTCAACACTTTCTACCAATCCACGAGCAATTTCTCTTCTTTGGTCGGCAATACCTTGACCTTGCAGCTTTTTGCTTTCTGCCTCTGCTTTTGCTTTAGCCACAATTCTAATTCTTTGTGCTTCACTTTCAAATTCTGCAGCGGTTTTTTCTCTATCAGCAGCGTTAATTCTGTTCATCGCATTCTTCACTTGAATATCAGGATCAATATCGGTTACCAAAGTATTGATAATGTCGTATCCATAAGTGGTCATGGCTTCATTCAATTCACGTTTTACTGCAATGGCAATATCATCTTTTCTAACAAAAACGTCGTCCAAAATCAGTTTAGGAACTTCGGCACGAACCACGTCAAAAACATACGCCGTAATTTGATCGTGAGGATATTCTAGTTTATAAAATGCTTCATAAACTTTGTCTTGAATTACTTTAAACTGAACCGAAACTTTCATTTTGATAAACACGTTATCTTTAGTTTTGGTTTCAATTAACACATCAAGTTGTTGAATTCTTAAGTTTACTCTTCCGGCAACTCTGTCAATAATTGGAATTTTAAGTTGTAAACCTGAGTTTCTAATGCTTGTAAATTTTCCAAAACGCTCAATTACTACTGCCGTTTGTTGCTTTACTGTAAAGAAAGAGGAGAATAAAATAACCAATCCGAAGAAGGCTAAGACAATTAATAATACTTCCATTATATAATATTTAGTTTGTTAATACAATTATTATACGAGAATAATGTATGTTTGTTACAAAATACTATTTTAATGATGAAGAATTTATTTTTTATACTTGTTTTTTGCACTTTCACAAATGTAGTTTGCTCTCAATATAATAATAAAGACGGCAATAGAATAGGGTTGTCTGCTGGAGTTTCTCAAACAACTTTATTTACTTCAGATTTTGATGCCAAACCCGAAATGGGATTTGCTGGCGGACTTTCTGTAAGAGGAAATTATTACAACAATTGGAGCATGATTTATGGAATGCAATTTTTTAGCAATAATTTTAGTCTTGAATCAACATCGTTAACCGCACCAACTAAAGAAACTAAATTCAATTTACAAGGCGTAAAAGTGCGATTATTGTTAAGTTATAATATTGTTCAAGACCATGTCTCGTTTGATTTTGGTCCGGTTTTACAGATTAATGGTAAACTTGCTGTTAACGAAAGAGATGTAAACAATATTTTAAACGGTACAGCACTTACAGCAAAACAAATAGAAGAAGTTTCTACCATCAACGGAAATTTTTATGTGGGCTTCTCAGCTGGAAGTAAAGTAGTAAAAGCCGTAATTTTTTATGAATACGGATTTACTAATATCTTTAGCAAGTTGAATAAAAATGATGATTTTAAACTACTAACAGGAAACCAAAGTATTAAAGGGACTCTAGGAACAATAAATGGACAGATTATTTTTAATTTATAAAAACCAAAAAGCCCTGAATTTTCAGGGCTTTTCTCTTTCTATAAACTAGCAATCGCTTTTTCTAATCGTTTGATGGTTTCATCTTTACCAATCAATTCAACAATGTCAAAAAGATGCGGTCCTTTTAAAGCACCAACCAAACTCAATCGGAAAGGTTGCATCACTTTACCCATTCCAATTTCGTTTTTCGCCATCCAATCTTTTACAATGGTTTCTATATTTACTGAAGTAAAATCGCCTATGTTTTCTATAACAGAAATTAATTGTTGCATTAAATTTGGTGTTTCTTCTTTCCAGTTTTTAGCTGCTTTTTCATCGTAAGATGTTGGAGCAATAAAGAAATAATTGGATAATTCCCAAAAATCCGAAACAAAATTTGCTCGTTCTTTTATTAACGAAACTATCTTTATTGACTTATCATTTTCAATAGTAATACCTTTTTCAACAAGAATAGGAGCGAAGGCTTTTGCCAAACTTTCATCACTTTGCTTTTGCAAATACTGATGATTGAACCATTTATTTTTTTCAGGATCAAACTTTGCTCCAGCTTTATGAACTCTATTCAAATCAAATTTTTCAGCCAATTCTTCTAAAGAAAACAACTCTTGGTCGGTTCCATCATTCCAACCTAAAAGTGCCAAAAAGTTAATTACAGCTTCAGGAAAGAATCCTTTTTCTCTATAACCATCCGATTTTGTCATGCTTAAAGCGTCATTCCATTCTAAAGGAAACACAGGAAATCCCATTTTATCACCATCACGTTTTGATAATTTTCCGTTTCCAATTGGTTTTAAAATCAATGGTAAATGTGCAAATTCTGGAGCTTCCCAACCATTTGATAATTTTCCGTTTCCAATTGGTTTTAAAATCAATGGTAAATGTGCAAATTCTGGAGCTTCCCAACCAAATGCTTTGTATAATAAAACATGTAAAGGCATACTTGGCAACCATTCTTCTCCACGAATAACGTGAGAAGTTTCCATTAAATGATCATCCACAATATTCGCTAAATGATAAGTTGGCATTCCGTCTGATTTGAACAAAACTTTATCGTCTAATAGATTAGTTTCAAATTTAATGTCACCTCGAATGAGGTCATGCAAATGCAACGTTTCATTCACAGGAGTTTTAAATCGGATAACATAATCAGCATCTGATGCAATTCGTTTTTCGGTTTCTTCTTTTGAAATTACTAAGGATGTATCTAATTTTTCACGATTATGCCAGTTGTAAATAAAAGTTTT
>JAIFLT010000050.1 GCA_020048955.1 Flavobacterium sp. | reverse complement strand
CAAAAACCAACGTAAGAACTACACAAGCCGCCCGAACAAGTTTGCCACAAGCATTAAAAGTTTCTTTTGGTGGTGGTACTGTAATGGGATTAGGAGTTGCAGGTCTTGCAGTTCTTGGTTTAACAGCTTTCTTTATTTTCTTTTTCCATTATTTTATGAATGGAGTATGGGAATCAGCAATGTTTGATGGTGTAATGAAAACTCCTTCTCAGTTAATGACAATCGTTCTTGAAACTTTAGCTGGCTTCTCTCTTGGAGCAGAATCTATTGCTTTATTCGCAAGAGTTGGTGAAAGCTGCCGATGTTGGTGCTGACTTAGTAGGTAAGGTAGAAGCAGGTATTCCAGAAGATGATCCTCGTAATCCTGCTACAATTGCAGATAACGTTGGAGATAACGTAGGTGACGTTGCGGGTATGGGTGCCGATTTATTCGGTTCTTATGTGGCTACAGTTCTTGCTGCAATGGTTTTAGGTAACTATGTAATTAAAGATATGGGGGGTAAAATTGAAGACGCTTTTGGTGGCATCGGACCAATTTTATTACCAATGGCTATCGCTGGTTTCGGAATTTTATTCTCAATCATCGGAACAATGTTAGTAAAAATTTCTAGCGATGATGCTAAAGAAAAACAAGTACAAGGCGCTTTAAACGTTGGAAACTGGGTTTCAATCGTCTTAACAGCTGTTTCATGTTTTGCTTTAGTAAAATTTATGTTGCCAGAAATGATGCAAATGGAATTCTACGGTGAAGGATTAAAAGAAATTTCTTCAATGAGAGTATTTTATGCAACTATCGTAGGTTTAGTTGTTGGTGGTGTTATCTCTTCAGTAACTGAATATTATACAGGTTTAGGTACAAAACCAGTTTTGGCAATTGTACAAAAATCGTCAACTGGTGCAGGAACTAACGTAATCGCTGGTTTAGCTACTGGTATGATTTCTACATTCCCAACCGTATTATTGTTTGCTGGTGCTATTTGGGCATCTTATGCCTTTGCAGGTTTCTATGGTGTTGCTCTTGCAGCTTCTGCAATGATGGCTACAACAGCAATGCAATTAGCAATTGACGCATTCGGACCAATTTCTGATAATGCTGGTGGAATTGCCGAAATGAGTGAACTACCAAAAGAAGTGCGTACACGTACCGATATTTTAGATTCAGTTGGTAACACAACTGCTGCAACAGGAAAAGGTTTCGCAATCGCTTCTGCCGCATTAACATCGTTAGCTTTATTTGCTGCTTATGTAACGTTTACAGGAATTGATGGTATCAACATCTTCAAAGCTCCAGTATTAGCCATGTTATTTGTTGGAGGTATGATTCCTGTAGTTTTCTCTGCTTTAGCAATGAATTCTGTTGGTAAAGCTGCAATGGATATGGTATATGAAGTACGTCGTCAGTTCAAAGAAATTCCAGGAATTATGGAAGGAACTGGAAAACCAGAATATGGTAAATGTGTTGAAATTTCTACCAAAGCGGCATTACGTGAAATGATGTTGCCTGGAATCTTAACTATTGGTTTCCCAATTGCAATTGTTTTATTAGGTAAATTAGTTTATGGTGATAATAATCAATTAATTGCCGAAATGTTAGGTGGTTATATGGCTGGAGTTACCGTTTCTGGTGTACTTTGGGCGGTGTTTCAAAACAATGCTGGTGGTGCTTGGGATAATGCTAAAAAATCATTCGAAGCTGGTGTTGAAATCAACGGTGAAATGACTTTCAAAGGATCTGATGCTCACAAAGCTGCTGTAACTGGAGATACTGTTGGTGATCCATTTAAAGATACTTCAGGTCCATCTATGAACATCTTAATTAAATTAACTTGTTTAATAGGTTTAGTAATTGCTCCAATTTTAGGTGGTCATGATGCTGGAACTTCTACAGATAAAGCTTCATGTTGTGCTACTACCGAGCAATGTGCTTCAATGAGCAAAGAAGAGTGTGAAGAAAAAGGATGTACTAATACTTCATGCGAAGTTAAAGGTGCAGCTACAGGAAAATGCGACATGACTAAATGTGCTTCAATGACCAAAGAAGAGTGTGCAGCAATGTGTGACGAAAATGGTTGTTCTGCAGAAGACAAAGCAAAATGTATGGCGATGTATGATGAAAATGGTAAATTTAAAGGTGAAGTAAAAAAAGAAGTTACTAAAATGGTTTTTATGGAAAAAACAGCTGATGGTAAATTTAAAGCTACTGTTTCTAATACCGTTAATGGTAAAGTAACTGAAGAAATTATTGAAGGAACTGAAGCTGAAGTAAAAGCTAAAGTTGACGCTATAAAATAATAGAACAAAATATTTTACAAAAAATGCCTCACGTTTGTGGGGCATTTTTTTTGACTTTTTTTATGTAAATTTAGCCATTGATAAATTCAAAATTGCATGAAAAAGAAATTTCTATTTTTACTACTATTGATTTTCAACTTTGTTTTTTCGCAAAATCAATTACCTATAATTCCATATCCTTATCAAGTAGCGTTAGGCTCAGGAAGTTTTGTACTTAATGATAAAACTACAATACAAGCTTCTGAAAATTCTTTTGAAGCAAAATATTTGAAAGAAATACTTAAATCACAATCAGGATTTGATATAAGTATCAGTGAAGTTTATAGTTCAAATAGTATTCAGCTTCTAATCAAACTTCCAGATACTATAAATTTTGATAAAGAACACTATGAATTAAATGTTTGGAACAATAAAATTGTTATAACAGCTTTTTCAAATCAAGGTATTTTCTGCGGAATTCAAACACTTTTACAATTAATTCCTTCTGATAAAAAGAATGAAATCTCAATACCTTGTTTACAGATAAATGATTACTCAAAATACAAATGGCGCGGTATGCACCTAGATGTAAGCCGACATTTCTTTCCAAAAGAATTTATCAAGAAATACATTGATTATCTCGCTAGATACAAAATGAACGTTTTTCATTGGCATTTGACTGATGATCAAGGTTGGCGTATTGAAATAAAAAAATATCCAAAACTTACCGAAATCGGAGCATGGCGAAAAGGTTCAATGATTGGTCACTACAGAGAACAAAAATTTGATGATAAACCTTATGGTGGTTTCTACACCCAAGAGGAAATTAAAGAAATTGTAGCTTATGCAACCGAACGACACATTACGGTTGTTCCAGAAATTGAAATGCCCGGCCATGCAGTAGCTGCATTAGCTTCATATCCTCAGTATTCATGCACTGGCAGACCATTTGAGGTTGCTTTAAAATGGGGTATTTTAGACGATGTGTTTTGTCCAAAAGAAGAAACTTTCGAATTCCTAGAAAATATTTTATCTGAAGTAATGGCTTTATTTCCATCAGACTATATTCACATTGGTGGCGATGAATGTCCGAAAACGCGTTGGAAAAAATGTGCTAATTGTCAATCGGTTATTAAACGCGAAGGATTAAAGGACGAGCATGAATTGCAAAGTTATTTTATTCGAAGAATTGAAAAATTTGTAAATAGCAAAGGAAGAAAAATAATGGGTTGGGATGAAATTCTCGAAGGTGGTTTAGCTCCAAATGCCGCCGTAATGAGTTGGCGAGGCACAAAAGGCGGAATTGAAGCGGCTAAACAAAACCATTTTGTAGTAATGACGCCAGGATCACATTGCTATTTTGATCATTATCAAGGTGAACCCAAAAATGAACCTTTAGCCATCGGTGGTTTTACAACAGTTGAAAAAGTGTATGGTTTTAATCCAACACCAACAACTCTAAATAAAAACGAAGCCAACTATATTTTGGGTGCTCAGGGAAATGTTTGGACCGAATATATGGAAGATGCAACTAAAGTGGAATACATGATTTTCCCGAGAATGTTAGCACTTTCTGAAGTACTTTGGGGTACCTCCAATACCGAAAAATATAAAGAGTTTCAAGATAGAATGATACAGCATTTTCAATTTTTTGAAGACAATAAAATCAATTACAGCAAAGCAATTTTCGAATTAACATCCAAAATAAGTCAGTCAGAAGTTGATAAAAACATTCTATTTTCAATAAAATCATCCAAAAATCAAGAAGGAATCAGATTTACTGTTGATGGTTCCAATCCTAGTTTGAATTCCAATCGCTATCAAAACCCAATTGCAATAACAAAAAGTCAAACAATTAAAGCCGCCTATTTTGAAAACGGAGAACAAAAAAGTGCCACCATTGAACAGTCCTTTTCCATAAATAAAGCAACAGGCAAAAAGATTTCTTTACAACATCAACCAAGCGAAAGTTATGCAGCAAATGGCGCTTTTACATTAGTTGATGGTGTAATTGGTGATAGACAAAAGTTTGGTCGAGATTGGCTCGGATTTTCAGGTAAAGATATGGTTGCCATCATCGATTTAGAAAAAGTTGAGGTTATAAATAAATTGTCTATCAGTAGTTTAGCTAATGAAGGAAGTTGGATTTATTTTCCAAAAAGCATTGAATTTTTGCTATCCGATGATGGTGTAAATTTCAAAAGTTTGCAATCAATTTCAGCTAAAGAGATTATTGAAAAAAGAGGAGAAATTACTGTTGAAGTAAAATCCGTAAAGGCAAAATTTATTAAAGTAATTGCTTCAAATCTGGGTAAAATTCCAGAAGGAAATCCTGGCGCAGGTTCAAATGCATGGTTGTTTATTGATGAAATTGGTGTGGAATAAAAAATATAAGTATGGCAAATCGTAGAAATTTTATAAAAACGGCTGCAATTGGTTCAGTAGCCATGGCTTTGAATTCGTTCAAATCAAAAGAAGATGAGGTTTTATTTGATGACGGAAAAATAAATAAACCAATTGTTATTTCTACATGGAATTTTGGTGTTCAAGCCAATGGTGCTGCTTGGGAAATCCTAAAAAACAATGGAAGAGCTTTAGATGCTGTAGAGGCTGGAGTGAAAATTCCTGAAGGCGATCCCAACGAAAGAAGTGTAGGCTATGGCGGAAGACCAGATAGAGATGGACGAGTTACGCTAGATTCCTGCATTATGGACGAGTTTTCAAATATTGGTTCGGTAGCTTGTTTAGAACATATAAAACATCCAGTTTCTGTAGCAAGAGCAGTTATGGAAAAAACACCACACGTAATGTTAGTTGGTGATGGAGCACTACAATTTGCACTTTCTCAAGGATTCAAAAAAGAAAATTTGTTGGTAGAAGCCTCAGAAAAAGAATGGAAAGAATGGCTAAAAACTAGTCAATACAAACCCATTGCAAACATAGAAAATCACGATACTATCGGAATGATTGCTTTAGATAGTCATGAAAATTTATCTGGAGCGTGTACCACAAGCGGAATGGCTTTTAAAATGCACGGAAGAGTTGGAGATTCACCAATTATAGGCGCAGGATTGTATGTAGACAACGAAATTGGAGCCGCTACAGCAACTGGTCACGGCGAAGAAGTCATAAGAATTACAGGTTGTCATTTAGTTGTTGAATTGATGCGTCAAGGAAAGTCACCACAAAAAGCATGTGAAGAAGCGGTGGCTAGAATTGTAAAATTGACTAAAAACAGAGGAAAAGAACTCAAAGATATTCAAGTAGGATTTATTGCTTTAAATAAAAAAGGGCAATACGGTTCCTATTGTATTCAAAGCGGATTTAATTTTGCGGTTACTGATAATTCTGGAAATAAATTAATTGACGCAGCCTATTATTTAAAGTAATGAACAAATTAGAAATTGCATGTTTTAATGTTGAATCGGCTCTAATTGCTCATGAAAATGGAGCTGATAGAATAGAATTGTGTGACGGATTTGAAGTTGGCGGAACTACTCCAAATCCAATGGATGTTATTAATACTAGAAAAATTTTATCTTCAGATTTGTTTATAATGATTCGTCCTAGAGGCGGTAATTTTGTTTATTCCAACGAAGAGTTTGCTCAAATGAAACTGAATATTTTGCATTTCAAATCACTAAAAGTTGATGGTTTTGTTTTTGGGATTTTAGATGAAAATAATAAAATTGATATAGAAAGAAATACCGAATTAGTAAATTTAGCCAAGCCATTTCCATGTACTTTTCATCGTGCTTTTGATGAGGTTACAGATTACAATCAAGCTCTGGAAGAGGTTATTTCTTGTGGATTTTCGACTGTTTTAACATCAGGAACGCATTCCAATGTTATGGATGGAATTGACATTCTAAAAAAGTTGGTTCATCAAGCTAAAAATAGAATTACAATTATGCCTGGCGGAGGATTACGCTCTACAAATATCAAACATATTCAAGAATTAACAAAAGCCACTTTCTATCATTCTTCAGCAATTACAGATGGAAGTCAAATTGCAAATCGTGAAGAAATTTTCCAATTAAAAAGTAATTTAAAATAATGAAGCGTCAATTTAAATTTTTAATTCTAATGCTGTTGCCATTAATCTTATGGTCGCAAAATTCTGAACGAAATTTGAATTCTGAAAATTGGAGTTTTAAAAAAATATCCGATTCCAATTGGCTTCCTGCAAAAGTTCCTGGAACGGTTCACACGGATTTATACAACAACAAAATTATTCAAAATCCTTTCTTCGGAAACAACGAAAAAGACTTGCAGTGGATTGAAAATGAAACCTGGGAATATCAAACAAGTTTTAAAATTTCAAAAGAAGAATTAAAAAATCAAAACACCATTTTGCAATTGGAAGGATTAGATACTTATGCCGAAGTCTTTTTGAATAATGAAAAGATTTTAGATGCCAATAATATGTTTCGAACATGGAAAGTTGAGGTAAAAAACAATTTGAAAGTGGGTAAAAATAATCTAAAAATTATTTTCAAATCGGCAGTAGAAATCGGTAAAGCAAAAGCTCAAAAGTTACCTTATACATTACCTGAAAAAGAGCGAATTTTTTCAAGAAAAGCGCAATATCATTTTGGTTGGGATTGGGGTCCAAGATTTGTAACCTCAGGAATTTATCGCCCAATTAAACTTCTTTTTTGGAATAATGCCACAATTGAAAATGTAAAATATGAACAAGAAGAATTAAATGAAGTTATTGCGAAATTGAATTTTAAAGTAACTGTAGATTGCCAATTTGCAGGAAATTATGATTTAAAGATTAATGGAGTTCAAAAAGTATTTGAGTTAAAAAAAGGAAGCAATGTTTTAGATTTTACTTATGAAATTAAAAACCCAAAACTTTGGTGGACAAATGGTTTAGGAAAAGCAAACCTCTATCCATTTGAAATTAGTTTATCCAAAAGTAAAGTTCAATTATCTCTTAAAAAATTGAATATTGGACTTAGAACTATTGAATTAGTTCAAGAAAAAGACAGCATTGGTAAAAGTTTTTATTTCAAACTAAACGGAAAACCAGTTTTCATGAAAGGTGCCAATTATATTCCGCCGGATAGTTTTTTACCAAGTGCAACAACTTCTACATACAAAGAGATTGTACAAAACGCTGTTGATGCTAATATGAACATGCTCCGTGTTTGGGGCGGAGGCGTTTATGCAGAAGATACTTTTTATGATGAATGTGATAAAAACGGAATTTTGGTTTGGCAAGATTTTATGTTTGCATGTGCTATGTATCCTGGAGGCAAGATTTTATGTTTGCATGTGCTATGTATCCTGGAGATTCCGATTTTCTTGATAATGTAAAAAATGAAGTAATCGACAATGTAACTCGATTGCAAAACCATCCAAGTATTGCACTTTGGTGCGGTAATAATGAAAATGACGAAGGCTGGAAAAATTGGGGTTGGCAAAAACAATTCAAGTATTCAAAGCAAGATTCCATTCAAATTTGGAACGATTATGAGAAACTTTTTCAACAATTAATTCCGAAAACTTTAGATAGTTTATTGTCCAAAAAAGAGAATCGATATTGGCCTTCATCACCATCAATTGGTTGGGGTAAAAAAGAGAGTTTGACGCAAGGCGATTCCCATTATTGGGGTGTT
>JAIFLT010000153.1 GCA_020048955.1 Flavobacterium sp. | reverse complement strand
GGCAACACCAAGTCGGTTAACGTTGTTAAAGAATCTATAGGATGTTTAGGAGTCATAGTTTTTTTATTTCATACAGTTCGACCTTATGGTCTCGAGTGCAAAGGTAGTAATTATAGTATTTTAATAAAGGTACAAAAAACAAAAAATCCCGAATAAATCGGGACTTTTCTATAATTCTTGAATTAATAACCAAGCTTCTGGATTATGCGATTTTTTTATTCTTTGCATTTCATTCTGAGCTTCTGTATAAGATGAAAAACTCTTATAAACAACAGGAAATAATCCGTGTTTATTTTGAGGAATTCTTCTTGCAGGATAACCCAATTTTAGAAGTAAATCATACATTTTCTCTGCATTTTTCTCCAATTGAAAAGCACCAGCTACAACATGGTAAGGCATTTTTCCTTCAGAAACGGTAAGCGTTACAGCAGGAAGCGGATTGCTAATGATAAAAGTAGCTGTTTGAATTTTTTGTTCTACTTGCTTTTGAACTTTTGTTTGAACTGCTAATGTCTCTTGTTGAATTTTATTTTGATAGTACTGATTTCCAAAAAAACCACCAACACCAAGTAATCCAGCACCAAGAACAAAAACGGCGGCATATTTCATGAAATTACCCGAACTTCTTTTTTCTGGAGTAAAAGCAATCGGAGCTTTTTCCTCAAGAACTTCAATTTCTTCTTTGTAAACTTCACGTTTTACAGCAGGCGAAACATAAGTTGTTAATCCAAAAGAAGAAGTCAAATAATTAACTTGATCGTGAGGCACAAAAACTAAATTTCGTTCTGCATTTAATGTAAGATCACCAATATTTTTAATGGTAATAGCACCAAAATCATTCAACTTAGATTTCCATGCAGCTACTTGATTTTCAATAATAGTAACGGCTACTTCATAACTCATTTTTTCAGCTTGAGCAATATGATTGGCAAGTAAACCATCATTGTTTTTCAAATAAGCATTGAAAGAAATCAATTTCTTTGGTGCATAAAACGAATGAGAATCTTCGTGCAATTGTGCCGATTGAATTTCGGTTAAAAAAGCACCAAATCCCGGAACTGTTACACATTGGTAACGATACAACAATTGAGCTATGTATTGATCCATCTTCATAATGACAAATTTAATTATTTTATGTGAAACGCAAAATTTTATTAACAAACTTTGTTAACAATTTTTATTGTTCTTACTTTTGGAGTCTAAATTTATACACACCATACCGATTTAATATAATGAACGACACAGAATTACTACACTTATTGGCATTACAAAAAGTAGATGGCGTTGGCGATATTGTTGCCAAAAAACTGCTTTCTCATTGCGAAAATGCCGAATCAATCTTTAAAACCAAAGCCTCTAAACTCACTTCAATTGATGGAATTGGTAAATCATTAATTAAAAGTTTGAAAGATAAATCGGTTTTTAAACAAGCCGAAGAAGAGCTTCGTTTTATTAAAGACAACAACATTAATGTGATTTATTACCAAGATAAAGAATATCCTAATCGATTGAAACATTGTATTGACAGTCCGGTTTTAATGTTTTCTTCTGGGAAAATGGATTTGAACAATCAAAAGATAATCAGCATTGTTGGCACTCGTGAAGTTACTACGTATGGTACCGAATTTTGTAAAAAATTAATAGAAGATTTAGCACCATTAAATCCAATCATCGTCAGCGGATTTGCCTATGGCGTTGACATCGTTGCTCACAAGGCGGCAATGGATAATAATCTACAAACCATTGGTGTCATTGCTCACGGATTGAACCAAGTGTATCCTAAAGTACACAAAAAATATGTTGCCAAGATGGAAGAAAATGGAGGTTTCTTGACCGAGTTTTGGAGCACTTCCAATCCTGAGAAGGAAAATTTTGTAAAACGAAATCGCATCGTTGCCGGAATGAGTGAAGCTACAATTGTGATAGAAAGTGCCGAAAAAGGAGGCTCGCTAATTACAGCCAATTTAGCCAATGATTACAACAGAGACGTCTTTGCTGTTCCTGGAAGAACTACCGATAAATATAGTCAAGGTTGTAATAATTTGATTAAAACCCAGCGTGCTCATTTGCTAACCTCTGCAGCCGATATTTTGTATATTCTCAATTGGGAAATTCAATCGCAAGCTCAGAAAGACAATAAGGGAATTCAAAAACAGCTTTTCATCACTTTAGAAAACGACGAACAAAAACTCTACGATTATTTATTAAAAAACGGAAAGCAACTACTAGATGTAATTGCTCTCGATTGTGATTTACCAGTTTTTAAAACCGCATCTATTTTATTGAATATGGAACTAAAAGGAGTTATTCGACCTTTGCCAGGAAAGTTGTTTGAAGTGGTTTAAGTTATTCAAATCCTAACTTTACGCTACTAAGCAAAGGATCATTTTTTAGCACTGCGACGGCAAAACATGAGACATTTGTCAAATAGTAAAATGGTTTTGAAGCAGCACTTGAAACCTATGAATGTATGCATCTTGAAGATGAAGAGGATGATTTCAAAGCATGGTGTAACGATTGTGAAAAAGTAAGAGTTGAACATGATGTTTGAAATCCTGTATCTATAGAATTTGCAGGCATCAAACTTGTGTACGAAAAATGGTAAACCAATTGTAATACCGATTACTTGTCCCGAAAATTCGGGATAGTATGAAAATAGTCCTCCCGAAGCTTCGGGAATATTGGACTCTTATATAGTGCTAATCGAAATTATTTTGAGATAAAGGAATTGTATAAATAAAAACTTTTTTTAATTTACAAATTGTCAATAACAATGTCAATAACAAATAAAACCAATAGACCAAAAACCAATTTGATACTTTAATTTTGATACGATTTAAAAAAATAAATTTAAAATGATTAAAAGAATTTCCTTAGGATTATTGATTGTGGCATTGTCAACATCGTGTGTTTCTAAAAAGATTTACAACGATTTGGAAAACAAGTTTGCCGAATTGAAAAAAGAAAATAGAACGTTAGCCGATAGTAACGAAGATTTAACAAAATCCAAAAACCAATTGGAAGCCGATAAATCTAAATTACAATCGGAATATGATAAATTGAAAGCAGAACGTGATAAACTTCTAGCCGATTTTACAGCTGCTGATAAAAATCTAAAAACACTCCAAGCTTCCTACAATGCTTTAGAAAAAGACAGTAACGAAGCATTGACGGCTAACATCAATAAAAACAGAGAATTACTTGCAAAATTAGAAGCCAAAGAAAAATCGATGGCTGCCGAGCAAGAACGGTTGAATAAATTGAAAGCTGAATTAGACGCAAGCTCCAAACGCTTGAGCGAATTAGAAGCCTACATTGCGGCTAAAGAGGCAAGCATGAAAAAACTGAAAGAAACACTTTCTAAATCGTTAAAAGCTTTCGAAGGAAAAGGATTAACTGTAGAGCAACGCAACGGAAAGGTATATGTTTCTATGGAAAACAAATTACTTTTTGGAACCGGAAGTTGGGCAGTTGGTGCCGAAGGTAAAACAGCTGTTGTTGCTGTAGGAAAAGTGCTTGCCGATAATCCAGATATTTCGGTTTTGATTGAAGGACATACAGACGACGACAAAATCCTTGGAAATATTGGTGGAGGAATTGAAAACAATTGGGATTTATCGACCAAAAGAGCCACTGCCATTGTAAATATTCTGTCTGAAAATAAAGGGGTTAAAAAAGACAATTTAACAGCTGCCGGAAGAGGAGAATATGCACCACTTATGAGCAACGACACACCAGAAGGAAAAGCAAAAAATAGAAGAATCGAAATTATTTTAACGCCAAAATTAGACGAAATTTCTAAAATGTTGAATGAACTTTAAAAGGGTTTATAGTTTAGTAATGTTTAAAAGTTTAAAAGTAAAAGTTCAGAGATTTCTTTGAACTTTTTTCTTTTTAAAACCCTTTCTTACTTTGTATCTTTGTGGCGATAAAATAAAGATACTGAAGTACTAAAATACTGAAATTAATTCAGTACGAGTAAATTCAGCACGAGTAAATTCAGCATAAAATGAACTACACCACACTTCCAAATTCCGATATTAAAATTAGTAAAATCTGTTTAGGCACAATGACTTTTGGCAATCAAAATTCTGAAGCCGAAGCACATTCACAATTGGATTATGCCGTTGAAAGAGGAATCAATTTTCTTGATACGGCAGAGATGTATCCCATTGGTGGCAATGCCGAAATCTTTGGAAGTACCGAACGTAATATTGGAAGTTGGTTGCACAAAATTGGTGCTACCGAAAGAGAAAAATTGGTGGTAGCAACTAAAATTGCAGGTCCAAATCGTGGCATGGAATACATTCGCCAACCGTTAGATTTTTCTAAAAAAAGCATTCACGAAGCGGTTGAATTGAGTTTGAAAAATCTTCAAACTGATTATATAGATTTGTATCAAATGCATTGGCCAGAACGTGTAATGAATATGTTTGGAAAACGTGGCGTTACCGAATTGGATACTAAATGGCAAGACAATTTCTTTGAGGTTTTATCGGTTTATGATGGATTAATCAAAGAAGGAAAGATAAAACATATTGGCGTTTCTAACGAAAATCCCTATGGTGTAATGAGGTTTTTAAATGAAAGTGAGAAGCATAATTTACCAAGAATTGCAACCATTCAAAATCCGTATTCTTTGTTGAATCGTCTTTTTGAAGTTGGACTTTCTGAAATTTGTATGCGAGAAAATGTTGGTTTATTAGCTTATTCTCCTCTTGCTTTCGGATTTTTATCGGGCAAATATTTGAATGGTTTTCCTGAAAATTCTCGAATGAAATTGTTTCCAAATTTTGTGAGATATACCAATGAAAATTGCTTTAAAGCCACAAAATTATACAAAGATTTAGCCGAAGCTAATGGATTAACAATTACTCAAATGGCATTGTCTTTTGTAAACCAACAGCGTTTAGTGATGTCAACAATTATTGGCGCTACCTCATTAGAACAATTAAAAGAAAACATCGATGCTTTTGACGTAGTTTTATCAGAAGAAATGCTGTTGAAAATAGAAAAAATTCAAGAAACGCATCCAAATCCTGCGCCTTAAGTTCGGGTTGCGAGTTTAAAGTTTCGGGTTTTTTACGCAGTTTGTCATTCCGTAGGAATCTCAAAAATGATTACAACTTAATATGAATTGCTTCTAGCGTTTCATTACCAATTACACTTGCTTTGTGTCCGTGAATTTTGTTGTCAAAAACTACATTATCAGGTAAATTATCTTTTGCAATGAAGGAGTCTCCTGCAGAAAAGGTTTTGAATCCTCCATTTTGCAATTCAATCTTCAAAGTTCCTTTTAAGATAATGATGAATGTTGGGTCACCACTTAAATGAAAATCGGTTTGGTAACCCACATCACTTTTTCTAATTCTGAAATTTTTGGATGCAATTTGTTCGGTTAAGAACATTCCTCCACGTAGATTCATTTCAAAATCAGTTTTTGAAAAAACAGAAATTCCGTTTTCGTTTGTCGTAATTGTTGTTACGATAAATGGTTCGAGCATATTATTCTATAATCAGTTTTGTGGTATAACTCCTTCCGTTTTTAGTCTCTAAAGTAACCAAATACATTCCTTTAGAAAGTGAATTTGTGGCAATTGTGTTTTCAGGACTATTTTCTAATTTTTTTGTCAAAAGCAATTTTCCTGTAAGATCAAATAAATCGATTTTTGTTGCTAAATTTTCATCAGAACTTTTAATAGTAAACAATCCTTTTGCCGGATTTGGATATAAAGAAAAACCACTTTTTTCAAAGTCTAAAGTACCAAAGGAGGCATCTTGTAATCTGAAAATTGTTCCAGACGAAATTCCAGCGATATAAAGTTCGCCATTAATGTCTTCTCCAAAAGTAACGAAGTTGTTTCCAGAAAATGCGGTTGTTGTAGTAATTACTCCAGTGCTATTTACCATTCTAATTTTGTCATCGCAGTAGTCTGTAAAGAAGTATTTATTTTGAAAATTTGGAAACAATGTTCCAGTATAAAAATAACCTCCAGTTACAGAACATGCGCCACCAGAACGTGAATATTGAACAAAAGGAAACGTCATTGTACTTGCAGCAGCGCAACCAGTAGTATTGTAAGTGGAGTTTCCTTCATAACATCTCCAGCCAAAATTTATTCCGGTATTTGGTAATGGACTTGCTACTTTATCAATTTCTTCGATAGCGTTTTGTCCTACATCCGCAATCCATAAATCTCCATTTAATCTATTGAATGAAAATTTCCATGGATTTCTTAAACCTATTGCCCAAATTTCGTCATTTCCAGCAACGCCAACAAAAGGATTTGTAGCAGGATTTGTGTAGAAAGGAGCAACGTTTGAATTCACATCAATTCGAAGCATTTTACCTAAATTGTCACTAATATTTTGTGCTCTATTTCCTGGGTCACCACCACTTCCACCATCACCCATTCCAATATATAAATAACCATCAGGTCCAAATTTTATACTTCCACCATTGTGATTAGAAAAAGGTTGTGTTATTGTCATTAAAATGGTTCCTGTTGTATTGGCAATATTTGGATTTGCACTTACGCTATATCTTGCAATTACTGTGTTTCCAGATGTATTGGTATAATTAACAAAGAAAAATCCATTTGTTGCATAGTTTGGATGAAAAGCTAAACCAAGCAAACCTCGTTCTCCACCTGAACTAATTATAGTAGATAAATCTAGAAAAGGAGTTGCATTTATAGTTCCGTTAGTATTTAAAATCCTAATTAATCCGCCTTGTTGTACAACAAATAATCGCGAATCGCCTGCATGTGTAATCTCAACTGGGTTTGTAAATCCATTGGCAATTGGGTTTAGTGCAATAATTTGTGAATGACCAAAAGAAAAGAATAGCGTCATACCTAAAAGTAAAATCTTTTTCATAGTTATTGGTTTTAGCAATCGTAAATTTAATAAAAATTTTCTAAAGTATTTCATTCATAGTGATTTACAAAAACAAAAAAGCGCAAAGAGTTTTAAATTCTTTACGCTTTTCCTCTGCTTGAGTTAGTTATGCTTATAAATTATCAATTACTTTATCCTTAGGATATTTCACTTTATAACTGATTCTAATTTTCTTGGTTTCGTTGGGTGCGAGTTTCAATTCCCAAGTTAGAATTCCGGTTTCGGTGTTTACTTTTGCTTTTCCGTCGTCCAATAATTCTATGGTAACTTCTTTATCTGTACTCAACGGATATTGATCTTTCAGCAACATAAAAATCTCTTCTTTTTTGTTGTTTCTCACAGTTAAATCATAAGTAAATGTTTGCTCTTTGTAAGAAGATAAAAATTTAGTGCCGCTTTTGTCTACTACTTTTTCGCGTTT
>JAIFLT010000065.1 GCA_020048955.1 Flavobacterium sp. | reverse complement strand
GTTTACAATGGAGTAGATTATGATACATTTTTCGACAATACATTAAACCGATTTACATTAAATAATTTCCCAGGATTGATTCCAAACGGAGCCATTTACTCGGTACAAGTGGCGGTTAAATTACCAAACGAACCAAATTTTGGTCCTTATGGAGTACTATGTAACATTAAAACGCCAATGCAAGCAAGAGCTATTGCTACTGATGTTGAGTTAGAAGTAGCAACTGTATTTGAGGCTTTGGCTTATCCAAACCCATTTGCAGAAAACTTCAAGTTAGATGTAAAAACTAACAGCGAACAAGACATTCAAGTTAGAGTTTATGACATGATAGGAAAATTGGTAGAAGACAAAATGATTAACGCTTCCGACATTCAAAACTTTAAATTAGGAAACCACTATCCATCTGGGGTTTACAATGTTATTGTATCTCAAGAGTCTAACACCAAAACACTACGTGTTATTAAAAGATAGTAATTAGTTTACTTTTCAATTTAAAAGCTCTTCTGGAAACAGAGGAGCTTTTTTTCATTGGGTAGGTAATACAAATGGCTTTATCGTTTTTCCACCTCGTCCTTCGGAAAATCCTATAGAGAAGAAGAATTCTTTAAGAAGAACATTTGTTTCAATCACCCATCTTCCATCTTCCATCTTCCATCTTCCAACCTCCAACCTCCATCTTCCAACCTCCAACCTCCATCTTCCATCTTCCATCTTCCATCTTCCATCTTCCATCTTCCATCTTCCATCTTCCATCTTCCATCTTCCATCTTCCATCTTCCAACCTCCAACCTCCAACCTCCATCTTCAAACTTTGTTATTTACAATAAATTAATTTGGTGGTTTCAAAAAAATGAGTACTTTTGTTACTCGTTATTTGCATAACTAATTATGTTAGATACTCTTATTACTTCTAAAACACGTATTCGCATCTTGGTAAAGTTTTTTATCAGTGCCGCTAATAATGGGCATTTGCGTGGGTTGGCAGAAGAAATGAATGAATCTACTAATGCCATCAGAAAGGAATTGAACAACCTCTCTGAGGCAGGTTACTTAGAGAAAAAAGCGTCTCAAAATAGGGTTTCTTATAAAGCCAACATCAAACATCCTTTATTTAAAACCTTGCAACAAATAGTATATAAACATTTGGGTTTAGATGCTATTATCGATATGATTTTGGAGCGTATGGGACAAGTACATCAAATTGTTATTTTGGGCGATTATGCTAATGGTATAGATTCGGGCGTTATTGAGGTTTTGATTGTAGGTAAGGAGTTAAATGCCAATTATATCGATCAATTGGCTTTGAAGATTGAAGTTGAGATTAAGCGTAAAGTGTTGTTTACCTTGCAAGACGTTACATCAGAACATGGCTTGATTATATTTGAGAATTTAGAGAATAAAATATATTATAAAAATGAATAACAATAATCAATTGTGGACCGAAGAGATTAAAGCAGATACTTCTTTGTTTTCGGTAAATTTTAAAGAACTTTGGCAGTATCGCGATTTATTGCTTATGCTTTTAAAAAGAGATTTTATCACTTTTTACAAGCAAACTATTTTAGGTCCTTTATGGTTTTTTGTACAGCCTATTTTAACCTCGTTAATTTATGTTGTTTTGTTTGGTCAAGTGGCTAAATTATCAACAGATGATTTACCTCAATTGGCGTTTTATTTAGCAGGAATTACTATTTGGAATTACTTTGCAGATTCCTTGATAAAAACCTCTTCGGTTTTTCAAAGCAACGCCTCCATCTTTGGCAAGGTGTATTTTCCGAGATTGATTATGCCTTTGTCTATAGTTTTCTCGGGGTTATTAAAATTTGGAGTTCAGTTTTTGTTATTTGTGGCGGTTGTTCTTTATTACACTTTTGTCAAAGGAAGCATTCATCCCAACCTGTGGGTTTTGATGACTCCTGTTTTAATCTTATTAATGGCTGGTTTTGCTTTAGGATTGGGAATGATTTTTTCATCAATGACAACCAAATATAAAGATTTAAGTTTTCTATTAGCATTTGGAATCCAATTGTATATGTATGCCACTCCGGTGGTGTATCCAATTTCGGCAATGCCCGAACAATACAGATGGATTGTAGATGCTAATCCCTTAACGGGTATTTTTGAATGTTTTAGATATGGCTATTTAGGTTCGGGACATTTTGAACCAAGTAGTTTAATTTTTACCACAGTGTTTGTTGTTTTCCTACTTGCAGTTGGTGTTATCACCTTCAATAAAGTAGAAAAAGGATTTATGGATACGGTATAGTTAAGGAAAATGCAGGTAAAAATAAAATTTTACAATAATAAAAACATAAAGCAGCTCTTAAAAATAATTATTTTAAAGATAACAAAATAATGAAAGAATTAGCAATAATTGCAGAAAACATATCAAAACAATACCGACTGGGAGAGGTTGGTACAGGAACGATTACCCACGATTTGAATCGATTTTGGCATAAAGTACGAGGCAAAGAAAATCCGTATCTAAAAATTGGTGAAGCTAACGACAGAACCTCAGTTGGTGATAGTGACTATGTTTGGTCGTTGAGAGATATTAACTTTGAAATTGAACAAGGCGATGCCGTGGGAATTATTGGAAGAAATGGTGCTGGCAAAAGCACCCTATTAAAGCTATTAAGTAAAGTTACCAAACCCACCACAGGAAGCTTTAAAGTGAACGGACGCATAGCCTCCTTATTAGAAGTAGGAACAGGTTTTAACCCCGAAATGACCGGTCGAGAAAACATCTATCTTAATGGTGCTATTCTAGGAATGCGTCGTGCAGAAATTACTAGAAAATTTGATGAAATTGTAGCTTTCTCAGGCGTTGAACGCTATATCGATACACCTGTAAAAAGATATTCCTCTGGGATGTATGTTAGACTAGCCTTTGCTGTGGCAGCCCATTTAGAAAGTGAAATACTTATAATAGATGAAGTATTAGCAGTAGGTGATGCTGAATTCCAGAAAAAATGTTTAGGAAAAATGGGCGATGTTTCTAAAGGTGAAGGAAGAACCGTTTTGTTTGTGAGTCATAGTATGCCAAGTATAAAAACATTATGTAACAAAGGAATTTTTCTTGACAATGGAATAATTAAAGAAAATTCTACAGTAGATAAAGCTATTCAACTTTATTTTTCGAATAACATTAAAAATGATTTTTTCTTTGAAAACAGCAATTATAGATTTATACATTTCAAAGTAAAAGGTGAAAATGATCAAGAAAAAATCAATATATCGAATGGAGAGGAATTCTATTTTGAATTTTGTTTAGAAATAAAAAATAGCACAAATTTAGGTTTTGGATTTTGCATTGCTATCTATAATGAAACTGAGGAATTATTGAGTGCTATAAATACATACCATATAAATAATCAAATTGAAAATTTACAAAATGGAAATTACTCTTTTAAAGTTATCGTTCCAAAATACATTTTAAATACTGGGATTTACAACATAAATTTTCACTTTAATGGAATTGAGGGTGAAATCGTTACTTTATTAGAAAACATTGCTACATTTAATGTTTATGATAACGGATATAGAAGAGGGAATAAATTTGGTGCAATTTGGCCAGGAAAAATAAGTTTAATACCTAATATAATAATTGAAAATGTTTAAGAAAAAATCTAATCAGAGCGTAAAAAAAATTGACAAAAAAGAAGATTTGATAAATCTTTTTAATGAAAGAATCTATTTTGGTCCATTTTCAGGATTAAAAATACCTGAAAATTTATACGATATTTTAAGTTTATCTGAAATATTAGGACTCTATGAGTCGTGTTTACACCCGATATTTGGTGATTTACTTAATCTAAATGTAAAAAAGGCAATAATTGTTGGAGGAAATAATGGCTATTATTCTGCTGGAATTTCCTATTTAATTAATCCAGAGGATTTTTATGTCTTTGAAATGGATAAAAACATGCATGCTCTAATAGAAAGTTGGTACAAAAAAAATGATTTAAAAAGTCCCCAAATTCTGGGAGAAGCTAATGATTCAAATTTTTTAAATTATCAAGATGATGTAGATTTATTACTTATTGACTGTGAAGGCGCAGAAGAAACATTGCTAAATCCTGATAAATTTAATTGGCAAAAAAAGACTAATATAATTTTAGAGCTACATCCTTTTTATGTAGAAAATTTGATACATTTAATAAGCAAAAGGTTTTCTAAAACACATGAAATTAAATTAATTTATGATGATTTTCAAGAAGATGATAAAATTCAAAAAATTCTATCAGGTTTGAACTTAAATATAGAGTATCCAAAGCATCCAACACATAGATGGATTATGGAAAATGATAAAAAAGTTTTTACCAGTGGGTCATTTATGTATTTAAAATGTAAATAAAATGATACCAAAAATTATACATTATTGCTGGTTTGGTAGAAATGAAAAATCAGATAAGATTAAATTCTGTATGGAAAGTTGGAAAAAGTACCTGCCAGAGTATGAAATTATTGAATGGAATGAGGATAATTTTGAAATAAATAAAATTAATTATGTAAGGCAGGCATACGAACAAAAAAAATGGGCATTTGTTACAGATTTTGTAAGAGCCTATGCTTTATATAAAATGGGAGGAATTTATCTTGACACGGATGTTGAAATTACGGGAAATTTAGATTCTTTTCTTGATCATGGAGCTTTTTCTGGATTTGAAACTAAAGGATACCCATTTACGGCATTATGGGGAACACAAAAAGGACATCACTGGGCAAAAAAAATTCTTGATTATTATGATAATTTAAATTTTAATGGCGAAACAAATACAGTTTATGTAAGTAAAATCTTAGAGTCAGAATATGGTATTAATACTAAAAATGATGCAATACAAAATTTTAACAATGATATTTATATCTATCCATCAAATTATTTTTGTTTAAATTTTAGAAATTACGCAATACATCATTTTGAAGGTTCTTGGGTTCCTTCGGAACTAAAAAATGACGTAAGTCAGAATTTAAGAAATTTATTTATTATTGATAATTTTATAAATAATAGAAGTTTTATTCAATGTCTTAATATCTTAATGAATGAATACAAAATCTCAAAATTCGATTTATTTAAATTATCAATAAAAAAATATTTGGAATAAAATGGAAAAAAAAATTGCAATAATTTATGGCACAAGACCTGAATTTTTAAAAGTACTACCAATAATTTTTGAGGCAAAAAAAAGAAACCTTAATATTGTAACAATAAATACAGGGCAACATTCAAGTTTATTACTAGAGATTGAAAATTTATTTAGTTTTAGACCAAATTATAATTTAAATGTGCAAAATATTAAATTTACAAATTCTGATCTATTGTCAAACATTATTTTAGGTATAAATAAAGTTTTAAAAAAAGAAAAGTTCACACATATTTTAGCACAAGGAGACACATTAACTGTATTTGGAGCTTCTATAGTATCATTTCTTGAAAAAATACCATTTTATCATGTGGAAGCTGGTTTAAGAACGTCTAGTATTAAAGAACCTTTTCCAGAGGAATATAATAGAAGGGCGATTTCTTTGGCTACTAAATTACATTTTGCACCAACATTAAATTCAAAAAATAATCTTCTTAATGAGAGTGTTCCAGAAAAAGATATTCATATCACTGGCAACACTATCATTGACATGTTGCAATATGTTATAAAAAAAGAAGAGATAATAATTGAAAAAAATGATTTTGTATTAATTACTGCTCATAGAAGAGAAAATATTGGAAAAAACTTAGAAAATATAGGTCAGGCAATTAAAGAATTAGCAGTAGAGAATCAGCAAATAACTTTTTATTGGTTAATGCATCCAAATCCAATTGTTAGATTGCAAGTTAATAATATTTTTAGTAACGCTCCAAAAAATATAATTTTTTTAGAACCATTAAATTATATAGATAATGTTAAATTAATGTCTAAAGCTAATTTAATTATTACTGACTCCGGAGGCATTCAAGAAGAAGCACCCTCTCTAAATAAGAAAGTTATTATACTTAGAGAAGAAACAGAAAGATCTGAAGTAATTGAATGTAACTGTGGCATACTAGTCGGAAGCGATATTCAAAAAATCAAAACAACTTTCAATAATGAAATAAATAATAAAAATAATCTTTCTATAACTAACCCTTTTGGAGTTGGTAATTCAGCAATAAAAATACTTGATATAATTGAAAATGATAAATAAAGTGAAGACTAATTTTCAAATATTTTTTTATTTAGTAAATTTTGTTTTTTTTAAATTATATAACAAAAAAAACATATTTGTTTTTCCTTTCTATCATACGGGTGGCGCAGAGAAAGTGCATCTGGATATTGTAAAATCTTTCCCTAAAAAAGATAACTTGGTTATTTTTACAAATAAATCCTATAATGATCATTTTTTATTAGAATTTGAAAAGCATTCTAATGTATTTCACTACCATAAGTTTATGCGCAATTTATATTTTAGAATGGTAGTCTTAAAATTATTAAGTTTTATAAAAAACAGTCCCAATATTACAGTATTTGGATGTAATTCCTCCTATTTTTACGCTATACTCGATCACCTTCCTACTAAAGTAAAAAAAATGGATTTACTTCATGCTTTTAGTTTACCAGATCCTGGTGGAGCTGAAATACAAAGTCTTGGAAAAATACATTTCCTAGATAAAAGGGTAGTTATTAATAACAAAACAAAAAATGATTTTATTAATTTATATAAAGAAAACAATATTCCTATTGAGTACCTTGAACGTATTAAAATTATTGATATAGCTGTAGAAACTCCTTCTGAAAAGCCTATTAAAGAATTCGAAAAGGATAAATTAAATGTAATTTATTGTGGTAGAATTGCAAAAGAAAAAAGAGTTAATCTAGTAATCGAAATAGCAAAACAAGTAAGTGAAATAGCTGACGTAAAAATATATGGACACAAAGAGATAATTATTGAAGGTATCGACCAATTCTATCAAAAAAATATAATCAAGCCTCAAGAGTTAAAACAAATTTATGAAAAGGCAGACATATTATTGATAACTTCTTACAGAGAGGGATTTCCTGTAGTAATTAAAGAAGCAATGGCAAATGGAGTAGTTTGTATTTCTACAGATGTTGGAAGTGTTTTTGAGCATGTTATAAATCATGAAACAGGTTATATTATCTCAAGTACAAATGAAGATAAGATTATTAAAGAAATTATTGATTTAATAAAAAAATTATCTCTCAATAAAGAAGTTCTTAGCCAAATTTCAGCAAATGCATACAAACATGCTATAAATAATTTCAACTTGAATCTTTTTAATGAAAATATAAGAAAAATAGTAAAAAACTGACGAAAAACTTAAAAATTCACAAATTAAAAAACATGTCATTAATAACAATTATAATTCCCTGCTATAATCAAGCACAAT
>JAIFLT010000116.1:788-8195 GCA_020048955.1 Flavobacterium sp. | reverse complement strand
AGTTCCTCCTGCTGATGGAGTTCCTGTTAATGCTGCGAATAATTGAGCATTGGTAGGTGTTGTGCCTTGACAAACGGTTAAAGTTCCGTTGGTTCCTGCATTGGGTTGTGCGTTAACCACAACTTGTATTAATTGAAAAGGACGGCAAGTAGAGTCTAATGGAGTAGGATTTGCAATTGCATAAACATAATAAGTATTTGTAATATTTGGTAAAGAGCTAGCAGTTCCTAAAATACCAGGGTTATAAGAGGCAGTTCCTGAGTTAGGTGTAACACTACCTAAAAGAGTACCACCTGTGTACATATTACTACCTGTTTGATTAGCAGTAAAATATACAAAAGAGATGGCGTTTGATCCTGTAAATGTTGTGTTTACCGATAAAGTAGAAGGATCATCATTGATACATAGATTTTGATTGGCTGATGGCGAAGTAATTGTAGAACAAGTCACAGGAAGTTGATAATAGGAAGTACAATTGTCTTGAATATTGCACCCTGAAATAGGGCTGTAGGTAACCTCTAGAATGTAATTACCTGGCGTTAAACCAGACCATTCTGGATTGGAAAATGAAGAACCATTTGCATTAGCAACCGAAGGTAAAATGGCACTCGTAGAAACACCACAAGAAGCTACTGGATATAATTTAAACGATCTGTTTGCAGAACATCCTACACCAATACTAGATGACGCTACAACTCCAATAGCTCCCGATGCTGTTACAGTTACCGCATGATATTGAATATAAGTTGCTGGACCTATAATATCAGGATTCATATCATTAATAGTAGAGCAGTTGTTTGTGTTTGCAGTTACATAAGAGGTATATGGACCCGCAATTGGACAAGTAGGTGTTGCACATGAACCACAAGCTGGGGCAAGTATAGTAACAGTTGTAGTTGCTGTGCCACAAGTAGTGGGTACTGAAATGGTATAAGTTCCTGGTGTACTAGTGCTAGGTGTTATTTGACCTGTGGTTGCGTTTATGGTTAAACCTGCTGGCGAAGCTGTATAACTTCCTGTTACAGGACCATTGGTAACGGTAATCGATTGAGGTGTTGCATTATAAGAATAAGGGCTACCTGTATAGGTAATGGTAGTTGCAATTCCAGAATTTACATTTATAGTTACATCATCAAAACTGTTACAAAAACTAGATGACAAAGTCCATCTAAAAATATTAGCACCATTTGATAAACCAGAAACTGAAGTAGTAGGACTATTTGCATTAGCAAAGACTCCTGAACCTGTAATTACTGACCATGAACCAGAAGTACAGGTAGAAGCTGTATTTGCCGCGAGTGTAGTTGAATTGGAACAGATTGACTGATCTGGACCAGCATTTGCAACAACAACTCCATTATTAGCCGTTATAGAATAATCACATGTTGCTCCAGCTTCACCATCAATCATGATGTAATAGGTATTACAAGGAATTAATCCTGTTCCTGTTACAGAAAAATTACCACTTTGTGAACCATCTGAGGTAGCACAGGGTGATTTTAATGAAAAATTTGTGCCATCAAAACCAAAAATTGCAACTTGAATTCCATTTGCTCCACAAGGGACATTGAAATTAAAAGTTGCAGATGTTGCACTTGCCTGAAAAGACAACCAAGAATTATTTTCTATAGTGCCGCCAAATATTCCATCTGTTGTTGCTGGACAAATTCCACCACCTTGCAAGTTATATGGAGTATCTTCACCATAATAGGAAGATAAATTTCCACAGTAATTATTCAAATTACAAATTGGTGTTGCTTGACCAAAAATATCTGCTGCGGCAGGATTGCCAGAGCAAACAGGCGGAGCTAAACAAGAAACATTAATATTCCAACCGCCATCTGTTATTGAAGAATTTGAGATCCATTTGATTGTTACACAAGTACTAAGAGTTCCAATTTGTAATTGAGAAGAACTTAATACCTGTGTTGAATCATCTAACCAATCTAAAACTGCTATTGGATTTCCTGTTGCTGTTGTGCCATTATAAAAAAATAATTGATCTCCTGGTGTATCTAAATCAAATGATGTGAAATCAAAATTTAAAGGAACACCATTTGAAGAACAAAAAGTAACTGTATAATTTTCATTATTACCATATTGTCCAGCAGCTCCACCACTATCTGTAAATGTTCCAGAACAAGTTGTTATGGTTTGACCATTATTTGTTGCAATGTTATATTGACTATAGGAATTATTATAAAAAATAAATAAGATTATAACTAAAAAAAAATTATTGAACTTCATGAGTAGATTTTTATTATATGAATAAATTACTTTTATCAATAGGTTTATTTAGATAAACGAATTGTCATCAAACTTTTAATTATAGCATTTTTATTTTTTTACATAAATAAATGATCAAAAATAAAATACTTTTTATTAGCTTTTAATCACACTAAACTTTTAAAAAATTTATGTTTTTACGAAAACGTTTTCGTAATTATAAAATAATTATCCTATAGTATCTTTTAACCGTGCTATTTATAAATATACGAAGTAATTTTATATTGGCTTAAAAAATACTTTGACAAGTTTTTTTTAAAATCGTAAAATCTAGACCCGAACATTTACGGTAACAACTACCGAATTATAGAAAACCTCTCCGTCATTTACATTGAATGTTCCTCCTTGGCTAATTAAAATATTTTGTGAATATTTTTATACTAATTAGAAAAAATACTAATTAAAAAAATATTCTTTGTACTCTTGTTTATCATATTTGTTTACTTTATATAATTTATTATAGTATTGAGGTTTAGAAGTAAAAAAAGATAAACTTTCTAAATTAAAGATTAATTAATTTTAAAATTCACGAAATAAAATACTCATATAGATATTTTAATTTTATAATAAAGGGTTTTTCTGATCAATATTTTTCTACACTTACTTTCTTTATTTTATTATAGACATATATCACTCCAAATACTCCCAACAAAAAAACGGTGTTGTTAATTGGAGCGGCAGGCGGATCATTTCCTTCTAAATCGTTATTATTATCTTCGTCTGTTGGTTGAGCAAAAACCATAAAATTTATTAAAAAAAAATATAAAAAAAGTAAAAATTTGTGTTTTGAGTTCATAATATTTTAGATAATTATTTTTTTATTAATTATTTTACCACTTTCAGTTGTTATTTGAAGAAGTAAAACTTCTTTTTCAACGAAAGATTTAATAATTATTTCGTTTAAATTAATATTTTTCTTTTCATCTAATAATCTTCCTCTAATGTCAAATAGTTTAACATCTTTTAAAGCCTCTTTTGCGCTATTGATAATAATTTCTCCATTTTGGCTGTATACAATTATGCTATTATTATAATTGTATTCGTTAGATGATAATGAAGTTTCAACAAATCGTAATTCAAATCTATCTGTAAAATTACCTGCATCAGAATTAAATGAATAAGGACCGTTGTTTATATTATTATACGTTTGTAGGTATTTATCAAGAATAAAAATATTCTGGGTATTAGTGCTAAATAGACCATCTTTATGATCAATTGCTATACTATAAGTTCCTGCAACATTGGTAACAAAATTTAAAGGAACAATGTCATTAACGTCAAATGGTAATGGACGACTTTGTATAACAAAAGCGTCTGAATTATTAGGAATTGATGACGTAAACATCATACTAGTATCAGAAGAATTCTCTCCATCAAATTGATCTAATCCAATTGTTCCGCCTTGAATGTAGGTTACTGCTTGTTGGAAAAAATTATTATTAGAGTTGAATACATTTAACCAAATTCTATGTTTTTCAATGGTGTTTACACTATTGTTATTGTTATCAATTCTAAAAAACTGATTGGAATTATCTGTAACCCTCATAGAATTATTGAAGGTAACAGAGGTTCCTGTATCACTTGCTTTTATTAAAAAAGCTTGTCCATTTCTTATCAAATCGTTAGGGTCGGTAACATACGGTTCGTTTGCTGCCACAAAAGTTCCAGAATTCCATGTACTCCAAATAGATTGTGTAACGGTACTATTTGTTTTTCTCCAAAACCAAATGGTACCTGTCATATTTGCGCTATTGGCTGCGGTAAACAAATACATATCTATTGGAGACGGATATGGATTTCCTACCATATTATATCTTTGAGTTGGAGAAATATTTGAAATAGTTTTGGTGTAAGGTCCATTATTTGGAACTCCTTCAAAAGTACCTGTCCATATCGTTGGGGTTGTTGGATGGTTATTTGGAGTTCTTATTTGATAACCATCACCAGGCATAAAACTTGTTGTTGAAGGACTAATAGCATTATACAAATTGGTAGATGTATTATAGGTGTAAAATCTATTTGATAAAGTTGAAGGAGAAAACGCTAATAGATTTTGTCCCGTAACTGGAGCACCCCATAATGTGTAATCTAATCGCATTAATGGATTAGTATTTCTTTTCATTTTTATATTACCACTATTGGCTATATTCGTCTGTTGTATTAAATTTGAATTATTATTAAAGGTTAAAGTACTTCCAGTATCTACTGTAACTTTACCATAAACAGTATAGTCAAATCCTGAGTTTATGACAACATTTGCATTGTTTGTAACGAGCAAACTACAAGCAAACATATCTGTAGTAGCGTTATAATTTCCTGTAAAAGTAACCGTAGTAGCTATTGTTGGAACTCCATTACTCCATGCTGTTCCATCCCAAGTTGAATAAGGTACAGTAATGGTAACTACATTAGAATTTTGTACAGAACAACTTCCGTTTTGAACCACTGCTCTAAAATAGGTAGTACTAGATAAAGTGCCAATTAAAGCACCTGTCAATGTTGTAGAAGTGCTTGCAATATCTATTGGTGTTGTAAAAGCAAAGTCGGAAGATTTTTGCCATTTAATAACTAAACCTGTAGTGCTTGCCAAAGTTATATCTGCCGGTTGAGATCCGTTACAAATAGTTTGATCTGATGAAGCAGTACCTGCAACAGTTGTTGCATCAACAATAACTTCAGATGTTGAAGAAGTAACATTACCGCAAGTTCCGGTTATTACACAATAGTAATAGTTAGTTCCAGAAGTACTGGTTACTGGAGTATAGGCAGAAGTTTGAGCACCATTTGCACTTCCTAAACTTGTTCCACCAGAATTTGAATTTAATGTATTTGAATACCATTGGTAGGTTAAACCATCTCCCGATGCTGTAACTGAAATATTGGCAGGCACCGCATTTTGACAAACAGTTTGTGTTGAGGAGGGTTGAGCACTAATTGATGGAGAAACACATGCGGAGCTAACTGTAAATGTTGCCGCGTAATTGTTACATGAATTGGTAATATATTGTGTTGTTCCACAACCACCAGTATCTGACCCAGTGTATGAATAAAATACTTCTAGAGTATAATTTCCTATTGGACGTGAGGTTAAGTCAATATTTTGATCTAAAAAGCTTCCGTTATTTCCATTATCATTTTGCCATTTTTGATCACTTCCACTACAAGGACCTACACCATCTGTAAATGTTCCAGAGCTACAATTAGCTTTAAATATTAATGGAACTTGTGAAAAAGTAGGAATAGTTGGTCTAGCTCCTGTTGGATAAACAACATAATATAAAGTTCCGCCACAAACATTACCTGAGCCATTTTTCCATGTTTTTATTTCTGCTCCAGTTAATTTTAAGGAACTTGAATTTATAGTATGATTTCCTAAGTTAGTGCTTGCAAAATTTGAAGGACCTATAAGGTTTACTCCAGATCCTGTTGTATTGTAAAATGTTGACGATGTTCCTCCGTTAGTTGAAACGTATACAGCCGATGCAAATTCGCTAAAATTAGCAGCTGCCGGTGGTGTGCCAGTTACCGTTACTGTAAAAGAACATGAAGAACTATTGTTGTTTTGATCTGTAACAGTCATAGTAACAGTATATACACCCGCAGTTAAAAGTGTTCCTACAGCAATGGATTGCGTTACAGTTGCAGTACAATCATCATAAAATGCAACTTCTGAAGTATAATTTGGCATAACAGCAGGGCACGTTAATGTTTTGTTAGGAACACATGATATAATAATAGGTGCGACTGTGTCAGTAGCGCAATTAATAGTAACACCACATGCAGAAATCGAAGAAGCTGAGATACAATTTGAGTTAACGGTTCCGGACGGATTATTTGTGTTATTTGAACCTCCTGTTGTTGTCATAGTCCCAGTTGTTTCTGGGTTTGTTAGAACTACACCACTTGGACTTGCTGTAGGTGTTCCAGAATTAGACCAATTAATTGCTGTAGCTGATTCATTTGCAACATTACAAATTGAACCCGCATAAATAGTTCTAAAAAAACAATTAGTAATATTTGCTGTACCACCGTCTTTTAAATGAATATCAGCACCTCTTGCAGCTGTTCCAATAACATTATCTTTAAATTCACAATTATTTAAATTTGTAGTTCCACCTATAACATATATAGCGCCACCTCTTGGCGTTGTACTAGTTGCACATCCACCTGAAGCACCTACACAATTGTTTTTAAATGAACAATGGTTAAACGTTGCTGTACCATTAGATATATAAAAAGCTCCACCACCATCACTTGAAGCTGGAGTCGAACCAACTATATTGTTATTATCAAAACAAGAGTTATTAACGGATAGCGTCCCAGATACCATGCCAATTGCACCTCCTCTTTTAGCATGATTATCATAGAATGTACAATTGTTTACTGTTACATTTGGTGCAGTTCCTTGAATGTTAATTGCACCACCATTTGAATCTAATCCTTCTGATTCAAAAAATACAGAATTTTCAACTAATAAAGTTGAGCCATTAACTTGTATACCTCCCCCACTAGAGGCATTATAACCAGCACATTTAAAAAAACTACTTTTAATATGCACGTTTGCACCATTAACAATGACAATGTTTTGTAAACCATTAGAGGTTCCTCTATTTTCGTGTATCAATATACTTTCTAGAACAACACCTGTTAATGCTCCGTCAATACGAAAAACATTACCACCAGTAGCATTGAGTGCGTATTTTGTTAAAGAAATATTTTTTATAATTACATTACTTGCAGTTATTGTTCCAAATCTGTAATTAACTCCAGATGGACCAGTTGGAGTAGTGTCGCTTGCAAGAGCTGAAGCATCAAAAACCGTAGAACCATTTCCTGATCCAATAATGGTAATTGCTTTATTAAAAGCAATATTTTCCTCATCAAATTTTCCTCTATCTACATAAATGGTATCTCCCGCTGAAGCTAGAGCATAAGCCGCTGCTAAAGTAAGTTTTGGCAAAGCTGGTGTATTCCCTGCATTTGCGTTATTTCCAACAGCCGTGCAAAAAATATCTCCTGTGGTTGATATGTCATTTACATACCAAGTAGCTGAGTAGGTGTTTTGTGCAAATAACAATATAAAAAAACAAAGTATTTTTACGTCTGTAAATTTAAAAAATA
>JAIFLT010000116.1:0-778 GCA_020048955.1 Flavobacterium sp. | reverse complement strand
TCATTTACATACCAAGTAGCTGAGTAGGTGTTTTGTGCAAATAACAATATAAAAAAACAAAGTATTTTTACGTCTGTAAATTTAAAAAATAGTAATTTTCTCATAGTTTTAATCTTATTTTGAATATTAGGTACAAAAATTATAGTTTAAGATGAACTGCATTTTTGTTTGCGTTAAATTAATTTATAGAACATTATTTTAAATACAAAAAACCCCTAGAACACTTGTTTATTCTAGGTTTATATTAAAAAATGGTTTTTGAAATAACTATTTATTTTTACAAAATTTGGATGTGCTATCGCTACAAATTAAGGGTTACTTCGCCACAATAATAAAGTATGTTTTTGATTAAAAAAGAAAAAAAAAATTAAATTATGGTATTTCAGAATAATAATTGTTCAATTTAAAATTGAAGTAGTATAAAAAATAATTAAAACTTTATTAATTGATTATATAAAAACAGAAGTATTATATATTTTTCAAATTTTATTTTTTTAACACTTGATTCAACTCATAAATGCAACTTTTGAGAAACGAGTTGCAAGTAGATTAAATATTTTAATGATGATACTATATTTTCATAAAGGGACACTATTTATTAGCAACCAAAGCACAAATAAATTTATATAATCAAACCATGTTCTATAAATAAGTTGTTTCTTGAAGGGATTTGTTCTTATGAAATATCCATTAACAACAAGTTTGCGCAAGCAAACTCCTATGATTAAAAAGGCGATACCATATGTTACCGCTGAAAAATAAAATTTAAACATATGAA
>JAIFLT010000072.1:23820-24390 GCA_020048955.1 Flavobacterium sp. | reverse complement strand
AAACTGCAGAAGTACCAGATACATTTGTAACTGATAAATTAAATGGAGGCAAACAAGTGTTTGGTCCGCAAGGACTTATAATGACAGTTGCATTACTTGTATCATTGGCGCATGGTGCATTTCCTGATACTACATAAGTAAATGTACTTGTTGTTGCGTTTGGAGAAGGGGTAAATGTCCCTGTTACAGCACTAAAAGTTCCGCCAACACCAGTAGTTCTTATCCAAGTTCCACCAGGTTGTTCGTTGGTTATTAGACTATATAAATCTATAGTTGTTGTAGAGGTATCACAAACTGTAATTACGCCATCACTTCCTGCAGGTACAATTACAACTAGATTTAATTGACTTACCCATAATTGTGAAGTTTGTGTGTTAATTACTCTTGCCCAAATCATTTGAGGAGAGGTAGTGTTAGTAAAAGCTGTTGGATTTACAATAGGATTATTACCAAATTGTGCATCAACATTAGAAACATGAAAGGTTATAGTATGAATACTTGGATTTTCATTTCCTAAAATCTCAGGAATTTTAGTGTTTAAATCAAATTGAGCAATTCCATCAGAATTTG
>JAIFLT010000072.1:711-23813 GCA_020048955.1 Flavobacterium sp. | reverse complement strand
AAGGTTATAGTATGAATACTTGGATTTTCATTTCCTAAAATCTCAGGAATTTTAGTGTTTAAATCAAATTGAGCAATTCCATCAGAATTTGTATCACAAACATTGTAATTACTCACTTGTGTGTTAATTTGAGCGTTTACAAATGAAAATGTGATTAGTACTAAAAAGAGTAGAAATTTTTTCATAACCTGAAAATTAAAGTTAATCAAATGTAGCTTTTTTATTGCAAATAAAAAGTCCCGAGAAAGTTAATTTTTCGGGACTTTTAAAATTTTATTTTTTAGTTGATTACCAATTTCTTAGTAATTTTTAAATCCGATTGTGTTGTAATTTCAACCAGATAAACACCTTTAGATAAGTTAGAAACAGCAACTTTCATTTCGTTTGAATTATTTGCAGAAATAGTCATAATTGTTTTTTCTAAAACATTATAAAACATTACGATAAATGTTGCTGCTGCAATAAGCATATCGACATCTTTGGTTTTGTAAATTCTTTGAACTGTTGTTGACATACTATTAATTTTTTGAGTTAATAGTGTATTAAGTAAAATTCGATAATAGTATTACAATGAACCTATTTAAAGTTTTGTTAAAGTTTTAATTGTTGGTAAATCATTCTTTTTTTAAACTACTTTGCACTATTTCTACAAGTTTTTCTATAGACTCTTTGTCGTTTAGTATAATAATTGCGCCATTGAGTACTGAGTTTTCTTTGCCTATATTCTTTTTATGACCAATGTAAACTGATTTAGTGTCTTTTTCAAAAAGTTCTTGTATCTCTACCTGTAGCAAGGAGGCAATTTGTGGAATGTATTCTGACTTGATATCGCTTTCGCCCTTTTCCCAATTGGCAACAGTATTTCTATCTACTTGCAAGGCGTTTGCAATGTCTTGTTGGGATAGTTTTGTTTTATTAATGCGAATACGTTTTAAATTTTCTCCAACAGTCATGATGTGTTTTTTTAGCAAATATAAAAAATATGACAAAAGTTGTGCATAATTTGCTTAATTATTTACTTTTGATGTATTGCAAATTGTATTTTCTTTGAAATAATTTCTTATATTATTTTTTCACATCATTATTTGGTACCGAAGTAATAGAAAAAAGAGCTAAGGAAGAAAACAATAAAAACAATTTAATACTTTAAAAAAATGGGTAAACTAAGTTTAGAAGCTCTTAAAGAAAGAGCAGAAGCAACAGCTTCAACAGAATTATTGGCAACTATTTCAGGTGGGACCGAGAATGCATGTCATGATGGTAATGTCATAACAAAAACGTTGAAAGCAAAATCGGATTCTGAACTTCACATTGTTCAAACAATTTGGAATTGGTTATTTAATTAAACTATCAAAGTAGTAACCAGATAAAAACTGTAACTTATGTTAGTTATTCATAATTTTTTAAAATTATTACTACTCGAATACTGTTTAGTCTGGTTACTATATTATTCTAATAATTCAATTAACATAAAGACCTAAAGTGATAATAAATAAAACCCTCCCGAAATTAAATGTATATTTTAAGGCGATATTAATACTATTACTTTTTATAATTTTGTCTTTTTGCATTTTTGCATTAATCAAATTATTTGATCTAAAAGTAAATCCAATAGTTTTAGAAAACACTCTACAAATTACTTCAATATTATTAGCTCTTCTTATTATAAAAAAGAGAAAAATTATAAGCTTTAGTATGAAAAGGAACCATTTTAAAAACTATTTAAATTACTTTTTTCAAGTTATAATCTTAGTCATTCTCCTCTTTTTTTTTGACACATGCTTTCACTCGTTTCTAATTAAAGTAAGCCTATTGCTTCCTCCAAAAGACTATATTTTTTCATTCGGATCATTATTGCATATTGTTTTTTTAGCACCAATAAAAGAGGAACTAATTTTTAGAGGAATATTATTAAAAGAAGAAACATTAAAAAACATAAATAGAATTTTTTATATATTGTTTGCTAGTATTCTTTTTGCATTGTATCATTTTATTTTTGATATTAATTTATTTGGGCTTTTCATTTTTTCGGTTGTTGTTAGTTTTTTATATGTATTTAATAGAAGTATTATTCAAGTAATTTTATTTCATATTATAATTAATATTCTTGCTTATTTTAACGTATCAAGTTTTTTTCACGAAAAGTTAGAAAACCAAAATCCGTATATTAGTTTTTTATTTATTATTCCAATAATAGTACTATTAATATTTGTATTTAAAAAAATAGTTATTAATCGCGTATCATAATGAATTTTAAACTTATTGAAACCATCCAGCTCCTTGTGTACAAAGAAACCCCATTATTATTAGAAAAAATAGATTTTGATGATGATGCTAGTTTTTTAGAGCCTTTGTTGTTCGCGTACTTTAATAACAAAAAAGATAATAGATTTACTGGTGATGCATTAACAGAAATAATGCAAGGATACTTTGTTAAAAAAGAACCGCTCTATTTAAAGGAGACTTTTAATAAAGAGGGTATTTCTTATGTTCCAAAACTAGGCTATTTTAATAGTACTGGTACTAAAGTTGACGAAATATTAATGGTTGACGAATTTGAAATTTTAAAAACTTGCCCTCCTCTATTAGAAAAGTATTTCTATGAATTTTACAAAGGGCATATTGTTAATGCAAATCCAATTCATAATAGTGTTTGGAAAGAAAATTATAAAGAATTAGAAAAAGCATTATTAATAATAAAGGAAAATCTACCCGATTTTTACAAAGATTTAGTTTTTGCCAATAAAAGAATTTATTTACATGACAACCCTAAAATACTAAATTTTACTACTGTTGAAACCCTTGGGATGTTATATTTTTATGTTCTAGGCAATCAAAATTTAATATACTTTATTGAAGAAATTATCCATCAAGCCTCTCATAATTTTTTGTATTATGTAGTACATGATAGAAAAGATTATTTTAAGATTGATGTTGATAATTTGATGATGAGAGATATAACAAAACAAGAGTGGGATTATCGCAATGTATATGGTGCCTACCATGGCTTATATACCGTTACTAAGCGAGTTGAATGTTTTGATATTTTGCTTTCAAAGAATGTATTTAGAGGCAGTGAAAAGCATGAACTATTAGGAAGAATGACCGATATGTTTCCTAGATTTCAAACTGGGTTGGAACTTTTAGATTTAGACCAAGTTTATACAGAAAATGGAAAGAAGCTTTATCTTGAATTAACCGAAAAATGCCAATCTATACTTGTAAAGTATAAAAAACTAACTACTGAATTTGATTTAAGTCATCGTGATTTAGATTTTCGATACAACGAATTTTGTTTAACCAATTCTTATGAGGATTTTCTAAAAAAAGACCTTGAAGGATATTATAATTTTTAAAACTTAAAACCATGCAAAAACTCTTATTATTTGTTATTTTATTATTGGCTCAATTAGCCTTTAGTCAAAATCAAGAATTTGATGTTGTATTTAAAAATGTAAATGTCGTTGCAATGGAAAACGATAATACACTATTAAATCAAAATATTGCCATTAAAAACGGTAAAATAGTTGCTATAGAAAATGCAAAAAAATCAAATTTAAAAGGACTTAAAACTATTGATTTAAAAGGGAAATATATTATGCCTTCATTAGCAGATGCGCATATTCATTTGCCTGAAAAAGAAGAAGAAATGCAACGCTTTTTTGAGTTGAATTTAATAAATGGCGTTACTAAACTGCGCTCTATGAGAGGTGACTGGAAGCATATAGCTTGGAGAGAAAAATTTAATACTAAAGATTCTTTTTTGCCAAAACTATATTTATCTGCTCCTCCTATTAGCCGAAATATGGAAGCTACAAAAGAACAACTCGAAACATTTGTTAAAACGAGTAAAGAAAAAGGATTTGGGGTTATAAAAATTTTGAGTATAAAGAATCAAGATTTCTTTATGCAATTAGATAGTTTGTGCAAAAAATATAGTATGCCCTTGGGTGGTCATTTCCCAAAACTAGCATCGGGTAACGGATTGAAAGAAGAGGTGTTTTTTAATTCAAACTACAAGTCAATTGAACATTTAGGTGGATTGGTGGGTGAACCAACCTTTTTGGAATCAAGAATAGAAGCCATCAAGAAAAATAATATATTTATTTGTCCTACTTTGACATGGTATACTATAGGTTCTGGACAATTTACCTATGATGAGTTGCGAAAATTACCTGGAATGGAATATGTTGCAAAAGCAACTTTGCAAGAATGGATTGACAAAACAAAACAATATCGTGAAAAAATTGGAGATAAAGCCTATCAAGAAGAAGTAGCTAAAGAAATGAAAGATTTAGATGAAAAATATCTAGTTATAAATCGTTTACAAAAAGAAGGAGTAAAAATGATTTTAAGTCCTGATGCTTCTTCAAAATATATGATGACAGGATGCAACATGATCACTGAAATGGATTTATTGAAAAAAGCCGATCTTTCTAATTTTGAAATACTTAAAATGGCTACCACAAATTTTGCCGAATTTTATACTGAAAATTATGGTTTATTAAAAGTTGGTAAAGATGCTGATTTTATTGTACTGGAAAATAATCCATTAGAAAATTTAGAAACATTAAAAAAGATTATTGGTGTTTATTTTAATTCAAATTATTTACCAAATGAAAAGATTATTGAATTAAAAAATAGTTTGCTTTCTACATCAAATAATTAAAATGGCAAAAGAAAAGTTTCCATTTTTTCGTCAATTAGATTATCGAGATTGTGGTCCTACTTGTTTAAGAATGATAGCAAAGTTTCATGGCAAAACTTTTTCAAGAGAGTTTTTGCGAGATAAAGCGGGCATTACTAGAATGGGAGTTACAATGGCTGGCATTGCTGATGCAGCCGAAGCAATTGAAATGCGTACTTTAGGTATGCGAATTTCACTTGAGAGTTTAGTTAATGAGTTGCCTACTCCTTTTATAATACCATGGCGTCAAAAACATTTTGTGGTTGTTTATAAAACAACAAAAGATAAAATTTATGTAGCTGATCCTGCAAAAGGATTGTTGGAATATAATCATGAAGATTTTATAGAAGCTTGGACAACTACACAAGATAAAACAGGCTTTGTATTATTGCTTGAGCCAAATGCTAACTTTTATGGTTTAGACGAAGACAAAACAAAGACTAAAAATTTTGGTTTTCTTTGGTCTTATTTAAAACCATATAAAAAACTAATTAATCAATTGTTGATTGGATTGTTAGTAGGCACATCAATACAATTTATTATGCCTTTTTTAATGCAATCTGTTGTTGATATTGGTGTGAGTAATCAAGACATTCCATTTATTTACCTGATATTAATTTCACAATTAGTATTGTTTTTATCGCAAACCTTGGTTTCTATTTTTAGAGAGTGGTTATTACTTCATGTGACAGGAAGATTTAACATAAAAATGGTTTCCGATTTTTTGTTTAAAATGTTCAAACTTCCAGTAAACTTTTTTGATACACGAAATACAGGAGAGCATTTGCAACGAATACAAGATCATACAAGGGTACAAAATTTTGTATCGTCTTCGTCTTTCAATATGTTGTATTCTATTGTGTTGTTTGTAGTTTTTAATTTTGTTTTGGCGTTTTACAATATTAAAATATTTATAGTTTTTCTTACTGGTGCCATTGCTTATGTTGGATGGACTTTGTTTTTTTTGAAGAAACGAGGCGAATTAGATTTTAAGCGTTTTGACGAACTTTCAGCGAGCCAAACATCATTAGTACAAATGATAAATGGTGTTAGAGAAATAAAAGTAAATAACTCTCAACGTAAAAATCGATGGAAATGGGAACAAGTACAAATTAGTTTATTTAAAACCTCTTTAAGCAGTTTGAAATTAGCACAATATCAAAGTATTGGCTCTAATTTTATTAATGAATTAAAAAATATTATAATTACATTTTTATCAGCGTCGGCAGTTGTAAACGGAGACATTACTTTGGGTATGATGTTGTCAATACAATATATTGTAGGACAACTTAATTTACCATTAAGCAACTTTATTGGTTTTATTCAACTTTGGCAAGATGCTAAAATTAGTTTGGAAAGGTTATGGCAAGTACATTCAAAAGATGATGAAGATGCTATTGAATTGCAAAAAGTAAAAGAATTACCTGAAAACAAATCAATAATTATTGATAATTTAAGTTTTCGATATGGTAGTAAATCTTCTCAAATGGTCTTGAAAAAGTTATCGTTTAAAATACCAGTTGGTAAAACAACAGCAATTGTTGGAGCAAGCGGAAGTGGTAAAACAACTTTAATAAAATTGCTGTTGAAGTTTTATGAACCAACTGAGGGTTCAATTCAGATTGGATCAACTAACTTAACTGATATAAATAATGATTTTTGGAGGATGAATTGTGGAGCTGTTTTGCAAGAAACCTTTATTTTTAATGATACTATTGCTGGAAATATTTCTGAATCTGAACAAAACGAAATTATTGATAGAGATAAACTAAAAAACGCAGTTTATATAGCTAATATCGAAGATTTTGTAGAAAAATTACCCAATAAACTTAATACTGAACTTGGAACATCAGGAATCAGATTAAGTGGCGGTCAAGAACAACGCTTAATGATTGCAAGAGCTGTTTATAAAAACCCTGAGTTTGTATTTTTTGATGAAGCAACAAGTTCATTAGACGCAAATAACGAAAAAGTTATTATGGAGAAATTAAATTCATTTTTAAACAATAAAACTTCGGTAATTGTTGCTCACAGGTTAAGTACTGTTAAAAATGCAGATAACATAGTGGTTTTAGAAAATGGAGAAGTTGTTGAACAAGGGAATCATGAACAATTAACACAATTAAAGGGAAAATATTTTGAGTTAGTTAAAAACCAATTGGAATTAGGAAATTAAAAATGGAAGAACTACAAGACGATTTAAAAATTTATAGCGAAGAAGTAAGAGATGTGCTTTCTGCACCACCAAAAGCAATTTTCAAATGGGGAAATACAATTTTGTTGCTATTTATAATTTTACTCTTTATTCTATCTTGGTTTATAAAATATCCTGACATTATAAGAGCCGAAGTAATAATTACAACAGAATTTCCGCCTGAGAAATTAATTGCTAGAAGTGGAGGAAAAATATCAAAATTATTTGTTAAAAATCAAACTAATGTAGCAGAAAACACACCTTTAGCTGTAATTGAAAATTCTGCAAATTATGAAATAGTATTTCAATTAAAATCAATTACTGATACTTTAAAATATAATCATTCTTTTTACTTTCCTGTAGAGCTATATGATTTTTCAGAGTTGGGAACAATTGAAAATGCCTTTACGAATTTTAAAAATAATTATACTATTTATAGACAATACCTAAATTATAAACCACATCAAATAGAAAAAAAATCACAATCATACGAATCTAATCAACAGCAAGATAGACTTTCCATTTTAAGTCAACAAATAAACATCGGTTCAAGAGAATTACAATTAAAGAAAAAAGAGCTAGACCGATTTAAAGTATTATTTGATAAAGGTATAATATCGGCTCAAGATTGGGAGAATAGACAATTTGAATACTTACAACAAGAACGAAATCAACAAAATTTAAAAACACAATATTCCCAATCTAAATCATCTTTGAATGACTTAAATAGAAATAAACAAAATACAAATGTTAGTGAACTTAAGGACAATGTAGTTTTACTACAAAACACAATTCAAGCATTTAATCAACTAAAAAAAGAAATTGCAGATTGGGATAGAAATTATGTTTTACGTTCTTCAATAAAAGGCAAAGTTTCTTATTTTCAAATTTGGTCTGAAAATCAAACAGTTTCAACTGGCGAAGAAATTTTTTCAATAATACCTACAACTAATTCTAATTATATTGCTAAACTTCGTATTCCTGCCTTAAATTCTGGAAAAATAAAAAGTAATCAAAAAGTTATAATTCGTTTGGCAAACTATCCTGATAGAGAATTTGGGGTATTAAAAGGCAAATTAAAAACAATTTCTTTGATTCCTACTAGAGATGGAGTTTTATTATTGGACGCAAACCTTCAGAATGGACTTAAAACTTCTTATGATAAACAAATTTCATTTAAGCAAGAAATGGCAGGGACTGCTGAAATTATTACCGAAGATTTGCGATTGATTGAAAGGTTTCTCTATCAATTTAGAGATGTTTTTAGAAGATGATTTCACAAAAGACAAGAACTAAATAGCCCCGATAGTAATGAAAATCTCGTCTCGTTCCAAAAAACGAGACGAGATTGTAATGGATAGCGGGAAAAAGGATTGCAAAAAATGACCAAGCCTTTCGCTCCTGAAAAATAAGATTATTTTACTATATGCTGTCTGCCACAATATATCCACCTGTCCAAGCATTTTGAAAATTAAAACCTCCAGTTAGGGCATCAATGTTTAAAATTTCACCAGCGAAATATAAATTTTGATGTAGTTTACTTTCCATGGTTTTGAAGTTGATTTCTTTTAAATCGATGCCTCCAGCGGTGACAAATTCTTCTTTAAAAGTACTTTTACCATTTACTTGAAATTCGCCATTGGTTAATTGATTGGCTAAATTATGAAGTTGATTTTTAGATAAATCGGCCCATTTTGTTTCTGTTGTCTCACCTAGCGCAGTCGAGGCGTCAATTCCAGCAGCATATACCAAACTTTCCCATAATCTATTAGGTAAATCAAATGGTGATTTTTTTGAAACTGCTTTTTTAGAATGTTCTAATTTTAGTTCTTTAAGTTTTTCAAGTGTTTCTTCAAATGTTAAGTCGTTTAGCCAATTGACTTGCAAAACAAATTGATAATTTTTTTCAGCCAATATTCGTGCGCCCCAAGCCGAAAGCCTCAATATTCCTGGTCCAGACATTCCCCAATGGGTTATTAGCAATGGTCCAGAGGCTTCTAGTTTGCTATTTTTTACTTTTACATTTGCAAAAGCAGACAAACCCATTAAATCTTTAATTCGTTTGTCTTTTATGTTAAAGGTGAATAATGATGGAACTGCTGGAACAATAGAATGACCAATTTCAGTCAACATTTCCCAAATTTTAGGATTGCTTCCTGTAGTCAATACTAATTTTTGACAAGAAAATGTTTCAACATTGGTTTCTACTTTCCAATAATTACTTCCTTTATATAGAGATTGTACACTTTGATTGGTAAGAATAGCAATCTTTAATTTTTGTGCAGCATTTAAAAAACAATCAATGATAGTTTGAGAAGAATCTGAAGTTGGAAACATTCTTCCATCATCTTCAATTTTTAATTCAACGCCATGCTTTTCAAACCATTCAATCGTATCGCCAGAACAAAATTGATGAAAAGGTCCGCGAAGTTCTTTTTCTCCTCGAGGATAAAATTTAACCATTTCATTTGGAACAAAACAAGCGTGAGTAACATTGCAACGACCGCCACCAGAAATTCTAACTTTTGAAAGAACTTCTTTTCCACGTTCCAGAATAGCAACTTTTAACTTCGGATTTTTTTCAACACTATTAATTGCTGTAAAAAAACCTGCTGCACCACCGCCAACAATTAGTATGTCGTATTTTGAATTCATCTTTATTTTTCAAACCTTTTTGTACTTAGTGAAAAGCTTTGTGTCTTTGTGGTTAAACTTTATCAGGAAAATCAGAAATTATACCATCAACTTGTAAGCGTTTTACAAAGGTAAGGTCTTCTGCCGAATTTACGGTCCAAGGAAAAATTTTAAATCCATTTTGATGTATTTGCAACACATTTTCACGATTTAATAGTTTGAAATAGGGATTTACCGAATAAGCGTTTACTTTTTTGGCAAAAGCTAAAGCATTTTCAATGGAATCTTCAGTTAAAACGCCAAGTGAGATTCTGCGTACTTCAGAATGACAAAACTGTAAAACATTCCAATCAAAGCTCGATATTTGAAATAAATTTGAACTCCAATGTTTTTCTAAAATATAATTTTGAAGTAATTTTAAAACATGTTTTGTTGCATTAGCATCTTTAATTTCAATATTGATAAAACACTTTTTATTAATTAAATCAATTACTTTTTCTAATGTTGGAATTCCTAAATTATTTAATTCTGAAGAAGTAAAATGGTTTACAAAACCTTTTTCAGAAGTCGTTCGGTCTATGGTTGCATCATGAATAACAACTAATTGATTGTCTTTAGATAAATGCACGTCCAATTCAATTCCATCAACTTCCAATTCAAGTGCTTTTTGAAACGAAGCTAAAGTGTTTTCGGTAGCATATCCTTTTGCACCACGATGACCGATTTTAAGCATATTTTTTATTTTAACGATTTAGAAAATTAAGTTTATTAAGATTTAGCTTATTTTTCTATAGGAACTTATACCAAATGCTTTTATAAAATAAATCAAAGATAGGTAGTTATACCGATTTGCACTATATAAGAGTACAATAAATTGTACTTTAATCATTCAATGTCGTTTAGTTAACACAAAAAGTTGCCTTTTTGTCATTCCGACGTAAGGAGGAATCTCATTAGTTGCTCACTTTATGCGATTTCTCCTAACGTCGAAATGACAAGATAATCCTTAACTAAACGACATTGTTTTAATCATTGTAAAATTTTAAAATGGATTAGACCATTTTAAAATTACAATTGATTATAGATTTTTTACTAAAAATCTTTGCATATTTGTGCTACGGAACTATTTTTAGTGAAAAATAGAGCAAAAAAATATATTTTATAGCGCCATTTGGTATTATACAACCCTGAGACTTTTAGTATACCAACCAACCCTATGAATTTCAAGTACTTAGATTCTGTTTAGGTTATTTATTTAATTTCTGAAACAAATCCCAAACTACAATTCCGGCACTTACAGAAATATTTAGCGAATGTTTGCTCCCCAATTGCGGGATTTCTATAACACCATCACTTAAATTAATGGCATCTTGAGATACTCCAAACACTTCATTGCCAAACACTAAGGCGTATTTTTTATTTTTTTTAGGTATAAAATTATTTAAGAAGATAGCTTTTTCAACTTGTTCAATAGCATAAATAAAAGCGCCTTCTTTTTTCAAATTTTCAATCACTTCAACAACGTTGTTATGATGTTCCCATGTAACGGTTTCTGTGGCTCCAAGAGCGGTTTTATGAATTTCTTTGTTTGGAGGTGAAGCTGTTATGCCACACAAATATATTTTTTCGATAAGAAACGCGTCAGAAGTTCTAAAGACCGATCCAATATTATGCAAACTTCTTACATCATCAAGAATTATAATTATGGGAGTTTTCTCAGCTTGCTTAAAATCTTCAACTGATTTTCTTTCCAGTTCGCTGTTTTCTAATTTTCGCATTTCTTTTTTTTACAAATATATTCAAAAAAAAAGCTTCCGAAAATCGGAAGCCTTTATTGGAACGGAAAAAATTTTAGCTTTTTGTTTCTGTCGCTGGTGTTGCGGGATCATCAGGAAGAACAGTGCCTTTAATCGTAATAATTTTTGTAGACTTTCCTGTTGCAACTGCAGCTCCACCTGGTGTTGTTGATGGAGTTGTAACCGGAGTAACATTAGCACCTACAGCATTAGAAGTTACAGTAACTGTTTTAGTAAATGCACCAACTCTACTTGTGTCGTATTTAACTCCAATTTTACCTTTTTCTCCTGGTTGAATTGGTTTTTCTGGTTTAGATGGAACAGTACAACCGCAAGAACCCTGAGTGTTTTCAATAATTAAAGGTTTGTTTCCTGTGTTTGTAAAAACAAACTCTCTCTGTCCGTCTGCGTTGTGAGGAATGTTTCCATAATCAATAGTTTCATTTTCAAAAACCATTCCGGCACCATCAACTTTAGTAGATCCAACATTGGTTGCTACAGATTTCTTTGTTTTTTTTACTTTAGCTTTTGTTTGAGCATTGGCTGCAGTTAAACTGAAAACTGCTAAAACTGCTACGAGTACTATTTTTTTCATTTTTATAAAAATTAATAATTTAACATCACAAATTTATATAAAAAAATGTCCCACAATCACAATGAAGCTTAAATTTTTATTAAATGAAATGTTAATGATGAAATTTAATATTAAATAATTAAATTCGTAAGCTAAAATTAAAATTAAATTCCTTGTCATCTAAAGATAAAAACCCGAAAGAAACCCCATTAATGAAGCAATACAACGAGATAAAAAGGAAATATCCTGATGCTTGTTTGTTGTTTAGAGTAGGAGATTTTTATGAAACCTTTGGTGAAGATGCTGTTCGTGCTTCTAAAATTCTTGGAATTACTTTAACAAAGCGAGGTGCTGGTTCAGATACAGAAACGGCTTTGGCAGGTTTTCCACACCATTCTATAAATACCTATTTGCCAAAACTTGTTAAAGCAGGGCTTCGCGTTGCCATTTGCGATCAACTTGAAGATCCAAAAATGACTAAAACTATTGTAAAACGAGGTGTTACAGAGTTAGTAACTCCAGGTGTTGCAATGAATGACGAGGTGTTGCAATCTAAATCCAATAATTTTTTAGCTTCCATTTATTTTGGGAAAAAGCAATTGGGTATTTCCTTTCTTGATGTCTCCACAGGTGAATTTTTAACCGCGCAAGGCAATGAAGAATATATTGATAAGTTGCTTCAAAATTTTGGTCCGAGTGAAATTCTAATTCAAAAAAACAATAGAAATCAGTTCAAAGAAGTTTTCGGAGAAGATTTTAATACTTTTTATTTAGAAGACTGGGTATATCAAGAAGATTATGCTTTAGAAACTTTAATAAATCATTTTCAAACCAATTCATTAAAAGGCTTTGGAGTTGAAGAATTGCAAGAAGGAATTATTGCATCTGGTGCTATTTTATATTATTTATCAGAAACACAGCACAATAGAGTGCAACATATTACAAGTATTCAAAGAATAGCCGAGAATGCTTATGTTTGGATGGATCGATTTACCATCCGAAATTTAGAATTATATCATAGTTATAATCCCAACGCTGTAACACTCCTTGATGTTATCGATAAAACGCTTTCGCCCATGGGTGGACGATTGTTAAAACGATGGTTGGCATTACCTTTGAAAGACGTTAATAAAATTAGAAGTCGTCATGAAGTGGTTGCTTATTTGAAAGAAAATCAAGAAATACTTCAAAAAATACAATATCAAATTAAGCAAATTTCCGATTTAGAGCGTTTAATTTCTAAAATTGCAACAGGAAAAGTTTCACCAAGAGAAGTAGTCTATTTGAAGGAGTCGTTAGATGCAATAATTCCGATAAAAACCTTGGCTTTAGAATCTAAACAAGAAGCGGTTCGAGTTATTGGTGATAGCTTTCATAGTTGTGAGTTGCTGCGTGAAAAGATAAAGTCAACTTTAAATCAAGAGGCGCCTGTGGCAATTTCTAAAGGAAATGCTATTGCTACCGGAGTTCATGCTGAATTAGACGAGTTACGAAGTATTGCTTTTTCAGGAAAAGAGTTTTTAGAAGGAATTGAAAAAAGAGAATCTGAAGCCACAGGAATTTCCTCGTTAAAAATATCGTTTAATAATGTTTTTGGATATTATATAGAAGTAAGAAACACCCATAAAGACAAAGTTCCAACAGATTGGATTAGAAAACAAACCTTAGTCAGTGCGGAACGATACATTACAGAGGAATTAAAAGAATATGAAACCAAAATTCTTGGTGCTGAAGAAAAAATTCACCAAATTGAAAGTCAACTTTTCGAGCAATTAGTCAATTGGATTGCTACTTATATAAAGCCTGTTCAGTTGAATGCTAATTTGGTGGCTCAGTTAGATTGTTTAACTTCATTCACGCAGTTAGCCATAGAAAACAATTATGTTTGCCCAATTATTGACGATACTTTCGAATTAGAAATTACCAATGGTCGTCATCCTGTAATTGAAAAGCAATTGCCAGTTGGCGTTCCTTATATCGCTAATGATGTTTATTTAGACAGAGAAACCCAGCAACTAATTATGATTACTGGACCAAATATGTCGGGTAAATCGGCTATTTTACGTCAAACAGCATTAATAGTATTGTTGGCTCAAATGGGTTGTTTTGTACCAGCAGAAGCGGTGAGAATGGGTGTTGTAGATAAAATATTTACTAGAGTTGGGGCAAGCGATAATATTTCTATGGGAGAATCTACTTTTATGGTAGAGATGAATGAAACTGCTTCTATTTTGAATAATATATCCGATAGAAGTTTAGTGCTTTTAGATGAAATTGGTCGCGGAACAAGCACGTATGACGGAATTTCTATAGCATGGGCAATCGCAGAGTTTTTGCATGAAAATCCTGCTCGACCAAAAACACTTTTTGCAACCCATTATCACGAATTGAATGAAATGAGCGAAATGCTTCCACGCATTCAAAATTATAATGTTTCAGTAAAAGAGTTAAAAGATAATGTGCTTTTCATAAGAAAATTAGTAAAAGGAGGCAGTGCTCACAGTTTTGGTATTCATGTGGCAAAAATGGCGGGTATGCCTCAAATTGTAATTCAAAAAGCACAAAAATTATTAAAAAAATTAGAAAAGAATCATTCAGGCGATGCTTTGCATGGAATAAAATCGGCAAAAGATGACTCGAGCCATAAAGGCGAACTGGCTAAGCAAATGCAACTGAACATTTTTAATTTAGACGATCCATTATTAGAAGAAATAAAAGAGGAAATACTGAGTTTAGACATTAATACCTTAACTCCAGTAGAAGCGTTAATGAAACTTAATGAAATAAAACGAATGTTGCTAAAAAAGTAACAAATAGGTTTTCAATAGGTTATGTTTTTAAGGAGATTTTTTTATAAAAAACGTTTGTATTATTGAATTTTAATATTACATTTGCATCCGCAATACAGTATAAGTATTGTTGTTCTAACACAATTTGAAAATGCGAAAATAGCTCAGTTGGTAGAGCGCGACCTTGCCAAGGTCGAGGTCGCGGGTTCGAGCCCCGTTTTTCGCTCAACCACCTATAATGCTCGGATGGTGAAATTGGTAGACACGCTGGACTTAAAATCCAGTGAGCAGTAATGTTCGTGCGGGTTCAAGTCCCGCTCTGAGTACTAAAGCTTCAAACATAATGTTTGGAGCTTTTTTGTTTTAATTTGATGCTGTTTTTTAATTGATATGGGTACTTTTGTTATTAGTAAAAGAATAAATGGTTTTTATAAATATGAATTTACTTCTAGAAAAGGTAAAGCCATTTTGGTTAGCAATGATTTTGAATTGCGTTTTGAATGTGAAGAGCATATTGAATTGTTAAAAAAATCGGTGGTTAATTTGTTTTTTATGAAGTTCAAATCAAAAAACGGTAAGCTGTATTTTAAAATTATTTTAAACGAAACAGAAATTGCTGTAAGTAGAAAGTATTCTACACAATTATTGATGGAAAAAGGAATAGCAGAAATAGAACGAACTTTACACAAATCGGAAGTTCTTGATTTTTCAAATCAAAATAATATTTTTCCGCCTGCAGAAGAAATATTTGAATCAATTTAAAATAAAAAGCAAAAAAAAAGCCCTGCAATGCAGAGCTTATTTTTTTCGTAATCAGAAAACTAGTTTCTAATTATTTTTTAGCTGGAGCTTCAGTAGCTGGAGTTTCAGCAACTTTAGTTGTGTCAGCAGCAGTTGTGTCAGCAGCAGTTGTGTCAGCAGCAGTTGTATCAGCAGCAGTTGTATCAACAGCAGTTGTGTCAGTTGTTCCTTCAGCAGGGTTTTCTGATTGTTTACAAGATACTACAGTTAATGCAGCGATAACAGCTAAACTTAAAAATACTTTTTTCATCTTAATTTAATATAAAAGGTTAATTATTAATTCGGAGCAAAGATATAAATTTTTTTAATCGAAAAAACTTTTATTTAACTTTTTTTAAAAATTCTAACTTTGAATTCCGCTTTATTACTTAACAAATTTCGTGCCAAAGTTAAAATTTTATTAAAATTATTTTTTCTTGGCTGGTTGTATGATTCTCAATTCATTAATGATGTTTTTTGCACCGGCATACTTATCAATAATAAATAGAATGTATCTACAATCAACCATTATGTTTCTGCAAATGTCTGGTGAGTAATAAACATCACTCATCGTTCCTTCCCAAACTCTATCAAAATTTAAGCCAATTAAATTTCCGTTCTTGTCTAAGGCAGGACTTCCTGAATTTCCTCCTGTAGTATGATTTGTAGCAATAAAACAAACGGGCATTTTACCCTTAACACCATAAATTCCATAATCTTTGGTGTTATACAAATCAATTAATTTTTGAGGAACATCAAACTCATAATCGCCTGGAACATATTTTTCTATAACGCCATCTAAGGTTGTAAAGGGTTCATAATACACCGCATCATTTGGTTTGTATCCTTTAATTTTTCCGTAAGTAACTCGTAAAGTGCTATTAGCATCAGGAAAAATTCGAGCCGATTTTGGGCTTAATTCTAAAATGGCTTTCATATAAGTTCGCTGCAAAGCACTATTTTTCAAATTTAATTCGTCATATTTTGGAGCTACATTTTTAATATACGCATCCGCCATTGATTTTATTACTTGATATCCTTTATCTGCATTTATTTTTTCTATGACTGTTTTAGAATCTCCCTCTAATAAAGACCTAAATTTTTCTAGGGATGTTAATTTTGAATTGGTAAAGACATCAGTTGTCAATTGAGACGCATTACTGTTGTTCAAACTTTCAGGTAAAAATTGTTTAGGCGATTTAGTTGCGTACAAATGGATTAATTGCTCAAATACATTTTTATCAACTTCTGCATTATAATCTTTATAAAAATCTCCAATTCCGTTGGACAAATTTGTTTTTCTATCATTAAATGCTTGTTCTCCTTTTGAATTTAAAAGTTGTTCTAATTGATACAATTTATAGCCAACAGAAAGTAATTCGGTGTTTCTTAAAGCAACTTCGGTAAAATAATCTCTTGCCAAAGCATAATCTTTAATTTCAGTATAATTTTTTTCAAATTCTGAAAGTAAATTTCCGTATTCAGCTTGTTTGCCTGCTTTTGCTACTTTTTGTTGAAAGTCTTTCTCAAATTTTTGTTTGGCTGCCACCGCATTTGCTTTTTTCAAACCTTTTGTTTCTCCCATCCATTTTTTCCAATAATTAGCAACCGAAGCATATTTAGCAGCATATTGAATTTTGATGGCTTGATCTTTTCTCATAAAACGATCTTGCACTTTCAAAGCAGCATCACGAATTTCTACTTTGGCAGGATTTAAGGTTTCAACAATTTGATTAACCGCAACCGATGGCAAATATTCTGTAGTTCTTCCCGGATAACCCATAACCATGGTAAAATCGTTTTCTTTTAACCCAGCTATAGAAATTGGAAAAAAATGTTTTGGTTTGTAAGGAACATTATCGGCAGAATATGTAGCCGGACGATTGTTTTTATCTGCATATATTCTGAATAAAGAAAAATCTCCTGTGTGACGAGGCCAAACCCAATTATCAGTATCTGAACCAAATTTGCCAATCGAACTCGGTGGCGCACCTACCAATCGAACATCTTTATAACTTTCTACTACAAATAATAGGTACTGATTTCCGTCGTAAAATGTTTTTATACGATTTTCTTGCCAAGTTTCTTTAGGAGAATTTTTAACTAATTCCGAAATATTTTGTTGAATTTTCTTTTGCTTTTCAGCTTCCGAAGTTAAACTGGATGTCCCTTCAATTATTTTAGAAGTTACCTCTTCAATTTTTACCACAAAAGTTACTTCCAAATCTTTGTTTGGCAATTCTTCTTCCATTTTGTAAGCCCAAAAACCATTAGTTAAATAGTCGTGCTCAACAGTTGAATGACTTTGAATATTATCAAAACCACAATGGTGATTAGTCAAAATCAATCCTTTGTCTGATATTACTTCGGCAGTACAACCGCCATCAAAATGAGGAACGGCATCTTTCAAACTCGATTGGTTTATAGCATAAATTTGTTCGGCAGAAATTTTCATTCCCAAAGTTTTCATTTCGCCTTCGTTCATTCCTTTTAGCATCGATGGAATCCACATTCCGCCCTGTTGCGCTTGTGTTTGAATGACAAATAATAATAGTAGTAGTTTAAAATATTTCATAGTTTAGTGTAGTTTGTATTTTAATAATTTGCGATTATGAACTTCAAAATCGTTGGCAAGATACAATTTTTGTGCGTTTTCATTGTGATAATCTATCTCAAATTAGAGCAATTTTAACGATAATTTAGGGATTTGTTTTTTTATAAATTGCAACGTCTTGGCGTCAATTCCTTTTCCTCTGGCAGATTCTTTTAATGTAAAGTTCGTTGATTAAGGCAATTCTTTCTTCATATTCATAACTAAAAACAAAAGTCAGCATTACCTATTCAAGCAATTCGTATTCTGAATAAATCAGCTATGCTTTACCAAGATTTTCATTGGAATAACTTCTTGGAATATTTTTTTTGAAACCTCAATATCAATAATATAATTTTCCATGGCGTAGAAATCTTGCTTCATCGATGTAATGGTTTTTATTTGGGAAATAGTTAATTATGAAATCAAATCATTTTATTATTTTCCTAACAGGTTAGAAAAAAACCTGTTAGGAATTGATATGTTTCAAAATAACATCTGTTGCACCTTTATTCATTTGCACAAAAGTAGAACAAATATGTCCTTTTTCATGGCGAACATCTTCGTTGAAAATTAAATTATCAAAGGCTTCGTTCAATTCATTTTGGTTAGAGATTGAAACACAACCTTCTTGATGCACTAATGCAGTGGCTTCTGCAAAATGCGAATAATTTGGACCAATAATTATTGGAACACCAAAGGTTGCTGGTTCTAAAATGTTATGAACACCCGGATTGCCAAATCCGCCACCAACATAGGCAATATCGGCGTAGGAATATATTTTGGTTAAAATTCCAATAGTGTCGATGATGAAAACATTAAAGTTTGATAAATCAATAGTACTTTTTTCAGAAAATAACACAGCAGATTTTGTGATTTGAGATTTGAGATTTGAGATTTGCTCTGCTTTTATATTGTGTGGCGCAATGATGAATTTTATTTCATTTGATGCATTATTGATGTAATTCACCAATAAATTTTCGTCTTTTGGCCACGAACTTCCAATGACGATTGTGGTTTTGTTGTCTTTAAATTGTTCTATAAAATCTAATGAATTATGGCTGCCTAAAATAGAAACAACGCGATCAAAACGAGTGTCGCCAGAAACTTTTACGTTATTGAAACCAATAGTTTGAATTAGATTTTTGGAGCTTTCGTTTTGCACAAAAAAGTAGTTGAATGTTTTAAGTGAGTTTCTGTAAAATTTGCCATACCATTTGAAAAACGCTTGTTTTTCTCTGAAAATTCCAGAAATTAAGTAGGTTTTTATTTCAAGTTTCTTTAATTCATTCAAATAATTGGGCCAATATTCATATTTAATGAAGAAAACGAGTTCTGGATGTATAGTTTTAATGAATTTTTGTGCGTTCGATTTTGTGTCCAAAGGCAAATAAACAGTAGCATCGGCAATTGTATTATTTTTTCGAACTTCATAACCTGATGGTGAAAAGAATGTAACTACTATTTTATGATTTGGATAGTTTATTTTTATTTTTTCAATAACTGGTATACCTTGCTCGTATTCGCCTAATGATGCTGCGTGAAACCAAATGGTTTTGTCGTTTGGATTGATTTTGCTTTGTAAAATTGAAAAAACTTCTTTTCTTCCGTCAACAAAAAGTTTCATTTTCGGACTGAAAAGTGCCAATAGTTTTACAACTTGAGAAGCGAAAAGTATAATTAAATTATATAGAAAAAGCATTTAAGGAAATTTTTTGTAGATGTCTTTGCGATGTAAGAAAGTTAAAAATTTCATTTGATTTTCAATTTTTTCTATTCCAATTCTATGATCTCCAATTTTGATTCGATAATACACTTTGTGTCCAGATAGTTTTTTTATATTGGAAATTTCTAAAATTGATTTAGCTTTAATTACATTTTCAATTGATTCTTGAATTTTTTGAAGTAAATCTTCATCTTTTAAGTTTTCTAATATCTTAAGAAAATGTTTAGTGAAATCTACTTCCATTTGTTTAATGCTTTTTGAATAGCTTCGAAGTTTACACTCGGAGAATTGCGACATTCATCCATTATCCGTTCAAGATTTCTTTCCACTTTCAACTCATATTCAACAGAATTTTCATCAATATAATCATCTTTAGAAGAAATTTTTTTTACTTCAACACCAATTTTTTTGGCAAGACTTATCAATAAATTCATATCTTTTTTAGAATTACTTTTAAATAGTACAGTTTCCATTTTCATTTTTATTTAATACAAATATAATAAATATGTATCTAAATTTTATTTCTTATTTTTGTACATAAATTTTTTAGAATGAAAAAACTACAAATGGTTGACTTGAAAGGTCAATACGAAAAAATAAAAGTAGAAGTGAATGCTTCTATTCAAGATGTTTTAGAAACGAATACCTATATAAACGGACCTTTGGTGCATCAATTTCAAAAAGATTTAGAAGAATATTTGGGCGTAAAACACGTAATTCCTTGTGCCAACGGAACCGATGCGTTGCAAATTGCCATGATGGGACTAGGTTTAAAACCTGGCGATGAGGTGATTACTGCCGATTTTACTTTTGCTGCTACAGTAGAAGTGATTGCGTTGTTGCAATTATCTCCGGTTTTGGTTGATGTCGATTTTAATAATATGAATATTTCTTTGGATGGAATTCGTAAAGCCATTACACCAAAAACTAAAGCAATTGTTCCGGTGCATTTATTTGGAAGAGCTGCTAATATGGATGCGATTATGGAAATTGCAAACGAACACAATCTGTATGTAATAGAAGACAATGCCCAAGCTATTGGAGCAGATTATACCAATAAAAATGGTGTTAAAACTAAAGTTGGAACAATTGGTCATGTGGGTGCTACCTCTTTTTTTCCATCAAAAAATTTAGGTTGTTATGGCGATGGAGGAGCGATTTTTACAAACGATGATCAATTAGCTCATACGCTACGAGGTATTGTAAATCACGGAATGTATGAAAGGTACCATCATGATGTAGTAGGAGTAAACTCGCGTTTGGATAGTATTCAAGCTGGAGTATTGAAAGCAAAATTACCTCATTTAGATACATACAATAAAGCACGTCAAGATGCAGCAAGAAAATACAGTTTGGCATTAAGTGTAAATCCGAATATTTGGGCACCAACAATTTGTGAAACTTGCGATTGCCATGTTTTTCATCAATATGTTATCAGAATTATGAATGGAAAACGTGATGGATTATTAGTATATTTGCAAGAAAAAGGAATTCCTTGTGCCATTTATTATCCAATTCCGTTGCACAGTCAGAAAGCGTATGCGGATTCGAGATATAAAGAAGAAGATTTTCCAGTAACCAATCAGTTATGCAAAGAAGTGATTGCGTTGCCAATGCACACTGAATTAGATGATGAGCAGATTAAATTTATAACAGATTCGGTTTTAGAGTTTGTTTAATTCATGAAATTGATTAATTTAAATAAAAAAGTAATATTTAAAACCATCTTTTTTGTTACTGTGTTTTCTATTGTTTTATTTACAACAAAACATTTAATTTCTTCCATAACTTCTACTGAAGAAGTTATTAAAGAAATTTCGAGTAAATTAAATAGTAAATGTCCTGTAATGATTAATTCAGAAATCCGTTTGGATGAAATAGATGAATTTGCAGTTCAGAATAATTTTGGATTACTATATGTTTGCACTTTAATCAATGAAGATAAGGATTGTAAGGAATTTAATGCGTTGCTTTTAGATAAGAAAACAAAATTTGCTGCACAAAAAGATTATGATTCAAATCCTGAATTAGAATATTTAAGAGAAAATGATTTAACAATTTATTACGTTTGTTATGATAAGAACAAACATAATTTGTTAGGTTTTGAAATAACAAATCAAAAAAATATCACGAGAAAGTAATGAAAATAGTAGTAACAGGAGGTTTAGGTTTTATAGGTTCGCACACAGTTGTTGAATTACAAAATGAAGGTTTTGAAGTGGTAGCCATTGATAATTTATCAAATTCATCGGAAAGTGTTTTGGATGGAATTGAAAGAATTACAGGAAAAAAACCCATTTTTGAAAAAATGGATTTGCGAGATAAAGCGTCAGTTCAAGAATTCTTTAAAAAACATAATGATGTTGCTGGAGTAATTCATTTTGCAGCCTCAAAAGCGGTTGGCGAAAGTGTTGAAAATCCGTTGTTGTATTACGAAAACAATATCAATGCCTTGGTTTATGTGCTTCAGGAATTGAAAGAGTTAGCGAATCCGAATTTTATTTTTAGTTCTTCGTGTACCGTTTATGGTCAAGCCGAAAAAATGCCGATTACAGAAGATGCTTCGGTGCAACCAGCAATGTCGCCTTATGGCAATACTAAACAAATAGGCGAAGAAATTATTACTGATGTGGTTAAGGTTTCTAATATTAACTCTATTCTATTAAGATATTTTAATCCAATTGGGGCACATTCCTCAGCCGAGATTGGAGAATTACCTCTTGGTGTTCCTCAAAATTTAGTGCCATTTATCACGCAAACTGCTATTGGAATGCGTGAGCAACTTTCGGTTTATGGTGACGATTATCCAACACCCGATGGAACAGCCGTTCGTGATTATATTCACGTGGTTGATTTGGCAAAAGCGCATGTTGTAGCATTAAAACGACTTTTAAACAAACAAAATGCAGATAAAGTTGAAACCTTTAATCTAGGAACAGGAACAGGAAGTTCAGTTTTAGAGGTCATTACTGCTTTTGAAAAAGTTTCTGGACAAAAACTGAATTACAAAATTGTGGGCAGAAGAGAAGGCGATATTACTTCGGCTTATGCTAATACCGATAAAGCTAATACCGTTTTGGGCTGGAAAGCGCAATCAACATTAGAAGATGGTTTGGCAAGTGCTTGGAAATGGGAACAAAAGATAAGAAAGTAATATAGAGCCTTAATTGTGCATTGATAGATATAAACGAATCCTCACAAAAAAAAAAATTGTGAGGATTCGTTTTTTTATTTCTTCGTAGCTTCTTTAACCTTTTTAGCTTGTTCTTCTACTTTTTCTGCACTTTTAGCGATAATTGCTTTTGCTTTTTCACCAACTTTAGAGGAATCTA
>JAIFLT010000072.1:0-706 GCA_020048955.1 Flavobacterium sp. | reverse complement strand
GCTTCTTTAACCTTTTTAGCTTGTTCTTCTACTTTTTCTGCACTTTTAGCGATAATTGCTTTTGCTTTTTCACCAACTTTAGAGGAATCTAAAACTTTTTTAGCTTTTGCTTTTGCAGAATCGGCTGCTTGTTTCAAGTCAGCACCAACTGCTTTTCCAGCTTCTTTTACCTTTTCTTTAGTTTCTTCTTTGCATGAAAATAGCAAGGTTACTAGGGCAAAGGATAAAATTATTTTTTTCATAATATTGGAGCATTTATTTTTTTGAATTAATACCAATAATTAAGCCGAAATCGTTTCCACTTCTCTATCTATTTTACTAACCAATCCAACCAGCACTTTTCCTGGACCCACTTCTGTAAAACTTGTGGCGCCATCAATTATCATTTGTTGCACCGATTGTGTCCATTTTACTGGAGCAGTTAATTGAATAATTAGATTTTTCTTAATCTCATCCGCATCAGAAACCGCACTTGCAGTTACATTTTGATATACAGGGCAAATAGGAGAGGAGAAAGTTGTTGCTTCAATAGCTGCCGCTAGTTCCTCTCTTGCAGGCTCCATCATGGGCGAATGGAATGCACCACCAACAGGTAAAATCAAGGCACGTTTTGCCCCAGCTTCTTTCATCTTTTCGCAAGCCAATTCAACGGCTTTATATTCGCCAGAAATTACTAATTGCCCTGGGCAGTTATAATTTGCTGCAA
>JAIFLT010000025.1 GCA_020048955.1 Flavobacterium sp. | reverse complement strand
AACTCCGATGAAAAACAAAAACAATTGTGAGATAAACACCAATGAAAATAGCGATACATATGCACCAAAAAAACAAATAATATTTACATATAAAATCGTCATTAACAACAAGTTTGCGTAAGTAAACACCAATAAATAAAAGGCGATACCATATATGACCTCTAACAAATAAATTTTACATATATGAAACTAGATAACAAAACAATCCTATATATTTACGTTGGAGTATTATTTATTCTAACTTATTTATTTGCAAGCCGTTTAATAACAAGTTTTAAAACCCAAGAGTTTGATTATTTAAGATTATCAGTAAATCTTGGACTATTAATTTACATTATTATCAAAGTGGTGAAGTTAGGTAAAATTGAGAATGATAAAACTGAGCCAGATGGAAAATAAAAAATTAGCTTGGTTTCTTCTTGTATGTTCTGCAATACTTTTAAGTTTAAATATTTATAGAATATCGATGGGAAGTGAAAATAATTATTTTGGAATTATTTCTAACGTGCTTTTGATTATTGCAATGCTTATTAGTATATATCAGAAAAAAAATTAGCAATAAGTTTAAAATTAATGAAACTCACCATACTAGGCTGTTATGCCGCAACCCCAAGAACCATTTCCAATCCAACATCTCAAGTATTAGAGATTAAAAATCGGGTGTTTTTAATTGATTGTGCAGAAGGTACTCAAGTGCAATTACGAAAAAGCAAAGTCAAGTTTTCCAAAATCAATCACATCTTTATTTCCCATCTTCATGGCGATCATTTTTACGGATTGATAGGTTTAATAGCTACTTTTATGTTGCTCAATCGCAAAAGTGATTTAACCGTTTATGGTCCAAAAGGAATCAAAGAAATCATTCTACTTCAGTTACGAGCTTCTGGTTCTTTTACAGGGTATAACTTGTATTTTCACGAGTTAGAATCCAAAGAATCACAAACTATTTTCGAAGACGATAGCGTAGTGGTTAAAACGATTCCTCTAAACCATCGTGTTTATACCAACGGTTTTCTGTTTCAAGAAAAAAATATAGAGCGAAAGTTAAATATAGAAGCCGTAGAAAATTATCAAATAGATAAAGTGTATTTCAACAAAATTAAATATGGTGGCGATATTACTTTAGAAAACGGCACCATTATTCCAAATTCAGAACTAACTTTCGATCCTCAAGTTGCTAAAAGTTATGCTTTTTGCAGTGATACCATATATGATGAAGCAATAATTCCACTCATTGAAAATGTAGATTATCTCTATCACGAAAGTACTTTTCTAGAAAGCGAAGCCCATCTATCAGAGCGAACCATGCACTCCACAGCCAAACAAGCAGCAACAATAGCTTTAAAAGCTAAGGTAAAACACCTCATACTTGGGCATTATTCTACTCGCTATGGTAACATAGAATATTTTAAAACCGAAGCTCAAACCATTTTTTCAAACGTTCTTCTGGCAGACGATGGAAGAGAATTTGAAATGGAGTAGGAGCGAATGGCTTGATCTTTATCAGCAATCCCTTTTCCTGCTGCAGGAACTCGCTTTTTTATATTGTTGCCTGAGGTGTCACATTGAGCTTGTCGAAATGCACTCGAAGGCAACAATATAAAAAGAGCTCAAACAATTCCAGCATCATGGCTAATTAGTAATTCATTTTAACATTTGTTTCCGTTTTAAAAACAAAATCTCAGTAACTTTGTAGCTACAAAAGCAATTAATACTACATGAAAGATTTAAGCAATTATAGAAAATCCTACGAAAAAAGCGAACTTTTAGAAACCAATATCCCAGAAGACCCAATCAATTTATTCAACAGATGGTTTCATGAAACCGAAGATGCTAACGATGTTGATGAAACCAACGCCATGACCATTTCTACAATTGGTCTTGATGGATTTCCAAAATCTAGAGTAGTGCTTCTAAAAAAGTTTAACGAAGAAGGTTTTATTTTCTACACCAATTATGATTCCGAAAAAGGTCAAGCCATAGCCAACAACCCAAAAGTTTGTCTTTCTTTTTTTTGGCAAAGCATAGAACGTCAGGTAATTATTAAAGGAATTGCTGAAAAAACACCTATTAATGTTTCAGATAACTATTTTGATTCCCGTCCAACAGGCAGCAAACTTGGAGCCATAGCTTCCAATCAAAGTGAGGTAATTACGTCTAGGCTTGTATTAGAAGAAAAGCTCAAAGAATTAGAACACTATTATGAAGGAAAAGACATTCCAAGACCTGCAAATTGGGGAGGCTATTTAATCAGACCTCAAGAAGTAGAATTTTGGCAAGGGCGTCCAAATCGTCTTCACGATAGAATTAGATACCAATTGCAAGATGATTTTAACTGGAAAATTGAAAGACTATCTTCTTAATGGTCAGTAATAATAGATAAAAAACAGCTACAAAAATTAGTATGAAATAGGTAAAAACTCGAATTGAAATTTAATGAAAAAATTAACTTTAATCCGACATGCAAAATCTTCTTGGAACAATCCAATCAATGATTTTAGTAGACCAATTGCAGAAGAGGGAATTCAAAAAACAATTAAAGTTGCAACCAAAACCAAAAATTTGTTGGATGATAAATCTTTAATTTGGGTAAGTTCAGCCCAAAGAACAAAGCAAACAGCAAAACTATTTTTCTCCATCTGGAATTACAACAATCAGATACAATTTCGTGATGATTTATATACTTTTGATTTACATCAATTAGAAAAAATTGTTATATCTTGTTCAAATGAATTTAATAACCTAATTCTTTTTGGTCATAACAGTGCCATTACAGATTTTGTTAATAAATTTGGAAACATTTTTATTGATAATGTTCCAACCTCGGGTTATGTTTCTATTACTTTCGAAACCGATGATTGGAGTAAAATTAGTAAAGGAAAAACAGATAAAATTATATTTCCAAGAGATATTTAACAATGACAACAGTAAATAATTTCAAATATATTGATAGAGAAAAAAGTTGGCTAACTTTTAATGCAAGAGTATTGCAAGAAGCTGCAGATGAAGAGGTGCCTCTTTTAGATAGATTGCGTTTTTTGGGTATTTTTTCAAATAATTTAGACGAATTTTTTAGAGTACGTTTTGCAGCTATTAGAAGATTAAGTCTTTCTGGACAAACTGGCGAAAAAATTTTAGGAGGAATTACGGCTCAACAATTAGTAAAAGATATTACAGAAATTGTAATAAAACAACAATCGGAGAGTTTGAGAATCCTTGAAATAATTGAAAAACAATTAGAAAAGCAAAACATTATAATCGTTAATGAAAACGAACTTTGTCAAGAACATCAAAATTTTGTTCACGATTTTTTTATACAAAAAGTCAGCCCAGAGCTTGTTACCATTATCTTAAATGATTTAGCAGAATTTCCTTTAGTTAAAGATACTGTTGGCTATTTAGCCATAAAATTAGTGATGAAATCTTCTGAAAAAGCTAAAGTGCTTGGTTTTGTAAAACCAAAGAAAGAAATTCGTTACGCTATTATTGAAATCCCAAAAACAATTAACAGAATAGTGGTTCTTCCTTCTATAGGTGAAAAACAATACATAATGCTTTTAGATGATGTAATTCGATATAATTTAAGCAGTATTTTCAATATATTTGAATATGAAAGCATATCAGCTCACATGATTAAAATTACTCGTGATGCTCAATTAGATATTGATAGCGATATGAGTAAGAGTATGTTACAAAAAATAGCAACTTCTGTAAAAGACCGAAGAATTGGTGAACCAGTTCGTTTTGTTTACGATAAAAAAATAGATAAAGATACCCTTTCATTTTTCTTAGATAGAATGGGAATTGAATCTACAGACAGTATCATACCTGGTGGGCGGTACCATAATCGTCGTGATTATATGGATTTTCCTAATCTAGGACGTTTTGATTTGCTCTATCAGCAAAAACCACAATTGCCCGTTGAAGGACTATCGTTAGAAGGAAGCATATTAAATAGAATTGCCAAAAAAGATTATTTGATTTTTGCTCCCTATCAATCTTATTCTTACCTGATTAAATTTTTAAGAGAAGCTGCTCTTGACCCTAAAGTTACTTCTATCAAAATTACTTTATACCGATTGGCTAAAAATTCTCAAATTATTAGTTCGCTAATTAATGCAGCCAAAAATGGTAAGCGTGTAATTGTTCAAATTGAACTTCAAGCACGATTTGATGAGGCAAATAACATTTCCTATGCAGAGCAAATGCAACAAGAAGGAATAGAATTAATTTTTGGAATAAAAGGACTAAAAGTGCATAGTAAAATATGTGTCATTGACAAGTTAGAGGAAGGTAAAGTAAAACGTTATGGCTTTATTTCAACCGGAAATTTCAATGAAACTACGGCAAAATTTTATACCGATGTAACTTTATTGACCAGTCATAATCAAATATTAAAAGACGTAACCAAAATCTTTGAGTTTTTTGATATCAATTACAGATTGCACCGATACAAACACTTAATTGTTTCACCCCATTACTCGCGATCTAAATTTAATAAATTGATAGACAGGGAAATTCTTAATGCTCAAGTAGGAAAACCAGCTTACATTAATTTAAAAATGAATAGTTTGTCAGATTTTCAAATGATAGATAAACTCTATGAAGCAAGTAATGCTGGAGTAAAAATGAAACTACAAATTAGAGGGATATGTTCATTAATTCCAGGTGTAAAAGGAATGAGTGAAAATATAGAAGCCATCAGTATTGTCGATAATTTCTTAGAACATTCAAGAGTATTTATTTTTTGTAACGACAACGATCCTGAAGTCTTTATTTCATCTGCCGATTTTATGACCAGAAACCTCGATGGTAGAGTAGAAGTAACCTGTCCAATTTATCAAGAAGATATTAAAAAACAATTAATAGAAACCTTTGAAGTGGGCTGGAAAGGAAACGTAAAAGCACGGATACATTCAGAAAAACTAGACAACAAATATAGAGATAAAAAACAAGGTGAATCGGTTTTTCGAGCACAGCATGAAACCTACAATTACTACAAAAAGCAACAAGAAAACGACAATAATTTTTAAATACAACCCCAAATAATAAATGATTTCAATAAAAAAATATGCAGCAATTGATATTGGTTCTAACGCCATGAGGTTGCTTATTACCAATATTGTTGAACAGGAAGGAAAACAAACTCAATTCAATAAATCAGCATTAATTCGTGTGCCCATTCGTTTAGGACAAGACGCTTTTACGGTTGGCGAAATTACTAACGAAAATATCGATAGAATGGTTGATGCTATGCAAGCGTTTCGCCTTTTAATGAAAGTTTATAAAGTAGAAAAGTATAAAGCTTGCGCAACCTCTGCAATGAGAGAGGCCTACAATGGTAAAGAAGTTGTTGAAATCATCAAAAATAAATCGGAAGTTGAAATTGATATTATCGATGGTAAAGTAGAAGCAGCAATTATAGCTTCCTCCGATTTGCTTAGTTTTCTTGCTACTGATAAAACCTGTCTTTATGTTGATGTTGGTGGCGGAAGCACTGAATTTTCATTGTTTTCTGATGGAAAAATGATCAATTCTAAATCATTTAAAAACGGAACCGTTAGATTGTTGAACAATATGGTAAATGATATTGTTTGGCAAGAAATAGAAAAATGGATAAAAACCAATTGTGAGCCTTTTGAAAACATTACTTTAATAGGTTCAGGTGGAAATATTAATAAACTGTTTAAACTTTCTGAAAAACAACAAGATAAACCATTGTCTTTCTTATATTTGAATTCTCAATATCAATATTTAAGTTCCTTAACTTACGAACAAAGAATTGCCGAATTAGGATTAAATACCGACCGTGCCGACGTAATTATTCCGGCAACTAGAATTTATCTCAATGCTATGAAATGGAGTGGCGCTCGACAAATTTATGTGCCAAAAATTGGATTGTCAGACGGAATTGTAAAAGCTATGTATTATGGTAAAATATAAAAATTAATAGTATGAATAACAACAAGTTTGCGCAAGCAAACACCTATAAATAAAAAGGCGATACCATATATGACCGCTAACAAATCAAATTTTACATATATGAAAAACTTTAAATTGTTCTTCGCATGGGTGATTGTTTCACTTCTTTTTTCTTGCAAACAAGAAACTACTTCTAACGCTTATTTTAATTCTGAAGAAAAAGGAGTAAAAATTGGCGGCGTCAAAATGGTTACCATCGAAACACCAAAAGGAAAGTTCAATGTTTGGACAAAACGCATCGGAAACAATCCAAAAATCAAGTTATTGTTGCTCAATGGCGGTCCAGGAATGTCGCATGAATATTTTGAATGTATGGAAAGCTTTCTTCCCAAAGAAGGAATTGAGTTTATCTATTATGATCAGTTAGGAACAGGTTTTTCTGAAAATCCTAACGATACCACAATGTGGGATTTACCTAGATATGTTGAAGAGTTAGAACAAGTTAGAGTGGCTCTAAATTTAAACAAAGATAATTTTTACTTATTAGGTCATTCTTGGGGTGGGATTTTAGGAATGCAATATGCTCTAAAATATCAAGATAATTTAAAAGGATTAATAGTTTCCAATATGATGGCTAGTTGTCCTAAATATGGAGCATATTCTAAAGTTTTAGCCAAACAAATGAATCCAGAAATCTTAAAAACTATCAAAGATTTAGAAGCCAAAAAAGACTACAACAATCCAAAATATATGGAATTGCTGATGGCCAATTTCTATAATCAGCATATTTTGAGAAAACCTGTTAATGAATGGCCAGAACCTGTTAATAGAGCTTCAAGCAGATTGAATCAGTCACTTTACATTACCATGCAAGGACCAAGCGAATTAGGAATTTCAGGAAAATTAACCCATTGGGATGTTTCTAAAGAATTAAAAAACATAACAGTTCCCACATTGGTGATTGGAGCAAAATACGATACGATGGATCCAGAATATATGAAATGGATGGCAACTCAATTCCCAAAAGGAACCTATTTATTTTGCGCCAACGGAAGCCACATGAGCATGTATGACGACCAAGAAACGTATATGAAAGGATTGATAGCGTTTTTGAAGAAAGTTTATTGAAAATAGTTTTACAATTAAAAAAATGAATACATTTGTTTCATGGAACTTAAAGGAATTTTTGAGATAAGGGTGTCAGGTAATAAAGGAAATGAACCTTTGAAGCCTGAAAACACTGACATTAAGGAAATTAAATTAATTTTAGATAACATAGAGGATATTCTTTATCCAAATCAAAAAGACAGACCAATTATTAGCTATAATATAGAAGAAGGTTCTGTAAAGCATATTTTTAATGTTGGAGTTCAAGCATTGATAGGATTGTCAGCTAATTTAGAAGTAGTTAATCAACTAAATTCAATTGATTTTTTAGAACTCAAAACAGCTCAAGCTATTGAGCGTATTCAAAACATTTCATATTCTAAAAACTATTCATTTGAAATAATGACTTATTATAACAATAAGAGTTTTTTATTTGAAATTAATCCACTTACACAGTATAAAAGAACCTTGGACCTTTGGGTTGATGCGGAATTTTATTTTTATGGCGAAATAACAAATGCCGGTGGGAAAAATAAATCAAATGTGCATTTGAGTACTGAAGATTTCGGCACTGTAATTATTGAAACTCCAAAAGAATTTTTCGAGAATGAAGAGAGAAACCTTATATATAGAAAATATGGTTTTAGAGTGACTGCTAAGCAAAATATAGATAGTGGAGAATTTGATAAGAGTTCTTTAAAATATGTAGAAATGATTCCTTATTATCCAAAATACAATGAAGAATATTTGGATAAATTAATTAAAAGATCAACTGCTAAATGGCAAAATATTGATGCAGATAAATGGTTAAGAGATTTAAGAGGAGGTTATGATGCCTAGCGTCTTATTAGATACAAGTTTTTTTGCTAGATTGTTGAACGAAAATGATGCATTACATCAAAATGCTTTAGAATATTATAAATATTTTTTGAGAAATGATATAGTAATGAAAATTTCCACTATTTCAATTGCTGAATTTTGTGTAAGAGATAGTTTAGAAAATTTACCTGTTGATAATTTACAAATTATACCTTTTAATCTTGAGCATGCAAAAATAACTGGACTATTTGCTAAAACCATTTTTGATCAAAAAAATATTACAAATGCTGATATTAGACCAAGATCAATAATACCAAACGATTCAAAATTATTTGCTCAAGCTCATAGTGATAAATCTATTCAACATTATATTACTTCAGATTCAGAATCGTGTAAAACTATAAATTTACTCAGTAATGAAATTAAAATAAATTTTATTTTCGTTGATATTAATCATTCAGTTAATGAGGTATTTGGGAATTTATTTTAATTAAATATCCAAATCAAACGTCTTTTTCAATAATTCTAAATTCGGATTGATTTCATTCAATCGATTAAATTTGTCTTGTGGAGTAAAGGCATTTTTTACTTTTACAGCTTCATTTACAACAACTTCTATCGTTATATCATGATTGTGCAAATGTCCTTTCAAGTAACCTAAAAGGTCTGGTTTAGCTTTGTCAAAATCAATTTTAGAACCTTCATTCGGAAGTTCATAAACAATGATAGTGCCATCAAGTTTAGGATTACTTATTCTCAGTAGTGACTCCATAATTTTGGCACCTTTATCGCCCAATCGATCGGCAAATTTATACCAAAGTTCTAGCATTTCGGTTTCTGTAAAAGCTTCACTTGGCAAATTTTCTTCCACTTTCACAACACCTTTTTGAGCTTCCATCATTTCCTTTTTGGCTCGAATACTACCTAAAGACAATGCAGAAATTTTTCCAGTTTCGGGTTGCAGGTTTCGGGTTTCAGGTTCTTCTTTAGTTTCAGGTTTCGGGTTTCGGGTTTCAAGTTCTTCCGAATTCTCGGGTTTTAAGTTTTGTGTTGGAATTTCGACTTTTGACTCAGAACTTTCAACTCGCAACTCAGAACTCGCAACTTCCTCAATATTTGGAATTTGGGATTTTAAATTTGGAATTTCCTTTATGGAATAACTATTATTTCGGTAGTAAGTCGGTGGAATTATAAAATCAACTTTTTTTTTTCTCCATCAAAGTTGATAGAGCAAAGTTGCATTAATGTAAGTTCAACTAACAATCGTTGGTTTTGAGAAACCTTGTATTTTAAATCACAATCATTAGCAATTTCAATCCCTTTTAAAAGAAAATCCGACTGACATTTATGCGCTTGTTGACCATAAAGTTGTTGCGCTTGTTCGCCCGCTTCTAGTAAAATTAAAGTTGCCGGATTTTTACAAACCAATAAATCTCTAAAATGAGATGCCAAGCCAGCAACAAAATGATGTCCGTCAAAACCTTTTGATAAAATATCATTGTAAGCAATCAAAATGCTTGGAATGTTGTTTTCCAAAATTAAATCAGTTACTTTAATATAGGTTTCATAATCTAAAACATTAAGATTTTCGGTTACAGCTTGACGTGTTAAATTGTTTCCACAATAAGAAACTACTCTATCAAAAATTGACAAAGCATCACGCATGGCACCATCGGCTTTCTGAGCAATAATGTGCAAAGCGTCGTCTTCAAATTGCACTCCTTGACTCGTAGCTACTTCTGCCAAATGTTCTTTAGCATCTTTAACCGTAATTCTTTTAAAGTCAAAAATCTGACAACGAGATAATATCGTCGGAATAATTTTGTGTTTTTCAGTAGTCGCTAAAATAAAAATAGCGTGTTTTGGTGGTTCTTCTAATGTTTTCAAAAACGCATTAAAAGCGGCAGAAGACAACATGTGCACCTCGTCAATGATATAAACTTTATACTGTCCAGTTTGTGGCGGTATTCTAACTTGGTCAATTAAATTTCTAATATCATCAACAGAATTGTTAGAAGCAGCATCCAATTCAAAAACATTAAAAGCAAAATCTTCATTAGGATCATCATAACCAGGTTGGTTGATTTTTCGAGCCAAAATTCTAGCACAAGTAGTTTTTCCAACACCTCTCGGACCAGTAAATAATAAAGCAGAAGCCAAATGATTAGTTTCTATAGCGTTCAACAAAGTATTGGTAATAGCTTGCTGACCAACAACGTCTTTAAACGTTTGCGGACGATACTTACGAGCTGATACTACAAATTGTTCCATAGAATTTTATTGGATTACAAATGTAGGTAAAAGTTTAAAAGTTTAAAAGTTTATATGTTTAAAAGTTTGGTAAAAAATAAAACATTAAAATAATCAAGACTTTAACGAATTATGTTTTTTTTAATAATAATAATAATAAAGCCTAAAAATAATATTGCATTTACAATTAAAGATATGATTAGTGTTTTTTGATAAAAATCACTTTTGTTATTTTCAGAAATAGTTCTCTGATTTTGTTTGTATTGTCTTAGTTTTTCGAGTTGATAGATGAAAGATTGCAAAGATTTATTTTTATTTTCTAAATTAAATAAATTCTTTTCGATTTCATTTTTTGAAATAATTTTTCCTTTAGAATCAAATTCAAATGGTATTGGTGGAAAACCAGGTCCAAAATTTTGTGATTGTGAAGGAGAACAAGCACTAACATTTATCAAAGTTTTATCTGTATTGAAATTGCCATAAATAATGCACAATCTTTTTTCGTTAAAATAAAAATCGCAGTTTGATTCAGAGAATGCAGTTATTGTCTTTTTTTTATAATTGCCTTTGAATAATTCAAAGATTCTAAAAGAATAACTATTGTTTATAGTATCTAATTTTATCAATTCACCATAAAAAATAATATCTGCTTTTTTAAGACCTATTTTAATATTCTCATCTAAAGTATATTCATAACATTTGCAAGCCAAACAATTACTAATTCCAAATAAAGCCAAAAAGAAAAAAAATCTAATTTTCATAAAAATAATTTTAATAAAAGTACAGAATTAAATCAAATATCGAATAATACCTATCTAAAATCTAATATCTAAAATCTAAAATCTAAAATCTTATATCTAAAATCTAATATTAAATTCTACCTTTGCAACGCAGACCGCCTTATCGTTTTATGCTGAACTTGTTTCAGCATCTCATGTTTTTAGTTTAAATTCATAAGATTCCGAATCAAGTTCGGAATAAAGAGGAAAGTCCGGACACCAAAGAGTAGCATATTGGGTAACGCCCAACCGTTGAAAGACGAGGACAAGTGCAACAGAAAGCAGGTACAGTTCGGCTGTAGTGAAACCAGGTAAACTCTATGCGGTGAAATTTCAAGTATATCGATAGTTAAGGATTACTCGTCCGTTGTCGAAGGGTAGAAAGATGGATTCCGATAGTAATATCGGAACTAGATAAATGATAAGGAGATGCTGAAATAAATTCAGCATTTACAGAATCCGGCTTATAGGTCTGCTTTTTTTATTTTTTATTATGATACAAGTGTTAAAATTATTGTTTGGTAGTTTGTTTTCTAAAAAATCTTTAGAAAAAACTTTAATTGATTCTAAATTAGGAAAATTGATATGTACCTATAAAAAGGAAGATATCTACTTTACTTGGGATACCGAATACAAGTTCAATAACAATAATCGTGAACCAATTTCAATTAGTATAGACGGTGATACTAATGGTCCATTTTCAAATACATTACAGAAAACCTATCAAATAATGGATACAATTTCTGAATTGCAATCTAAAATACAAACCAAAATTGATTTGCAATTCCTTGAAAAAAATATCGATTTAAAAAGAGATTTTAATTTAGAAGATCTTTACATTTACCTTGAAGAGGAAACCAATTCAGTAGAATATGAATTTGAATATTACTCAAATGATTCTGAAATAATGATCTCAGTAGAATTTGTTAACGATGAAATTGAAGCTGTAGAATTTTATTAATTACTCTTCCTCACTATCATCTTCATCATCAACTTCAAATTCATAAAACGAAAATACCGAACCACCATAATTTTTCTGAAAAGAAAAATGCACCAAATGGTCGAGTTTGGTATGTTTAGAATGTTCCATAATCATCATGCCTTCTTCGTCTAACAATTCGTTTTCGAAGACCAATTCAATTAGTTTTTCAAATTCCTTTTGCGCAATTCCATAAGGCGGATCGGCAAAAATAATATCATAACTTCCTTTGTGTTTTTCTAAAAATTTGAACACATCACTTTTAATAGCAGTGATATTCAAATCAAATTCTTTAGCCGTTTTCTTAATGAAATTCACGCAACCTATATCGCCATCGATACAAGTAATGTTATCACAACCACGCGAACCAAATTCGTAACTTATGTTTCCAGTTCCAGCAAACAAATCCAAAACCTTCAATCCTGAAAAATTGAAATAATTGTTCAGCACATTAAACAAGGCTTCCTTACTCATATCAGTAGTTGGGCGAACCGGTAAGTTTTTTGGAGCTGTAATGCGTCTTCCTTTGTATTTTCCAGAAATGATTCTCACGAGTGAAGTAGTATAAAGTGTTCGCGGTTTTCTTTTTCCGTAAAGTTATTAGTAAAATCAGAAACGTCAAATAAACTTATGTTTCTAATATATTTGTAGGCAATTAGATAAAAAGCATCGGTTTCATCAATCGCTCCAAGCAATTCCAATTTGAAATGCTCCGGATTCAACTGCAATTGCTCGGCTGTGAAAAGAATGTAGTAAATAAAATCTTCGGGCGTTTTGTATTCAAACGAATTAAACAAATGCAACTTCTGATTTTGAACCACAATAATCTCAAAATGACTTTCACTTACGTGAACAAACATCTTGCGTTCCTCATTATTTTTAGATAAATCCAACAATTTTGAAACCAAAACACTATTGGCATGTTTGTATTCAAACGATCCATATTGATCAATAAAAAAGTTATTCATGTTCACATACGGAATATAAACATTGTTCATTTCATATTTATCCAACGCGTCAAAAGTAAAAAAATCGGTTTCAAAAACCTTAGTGTTATATTGCAAATAACTTCCAATAAACTCCTCGTCAAATAGAGCCGTTGGCACAAAAGTCGATAAATTATTACTATGAATAATCACAATTTCATCATACTTATGCCGCAACTCAGGATGTTCTCTAAAAACCGAAGCAAACAAATCTTCCATCTTAGCACTGCGCTGAAAACTATCAAAATGAATGTTATGCAACATTATTGGTATGCCACTCAAAGTATCAAACACACAAAAACACAACCCATTCAACGAAACTTGAATCGCTAGTTTTTTATATGTTTTGTCCGTAATACTCATTTCTTAATTCCATTTTTAACACCGCAAACTTACGAATTTATACTGAACTTGTTTCAGTATCTCGTCTCATTTAAAGATATGTTTTTTTTAAGGATTTATGTCGATTAATATTAGGAGCGAATGGTTCGGGCATTTCTACAAACCTTATTCCTGCTTTCCGCGTTACAAGGTAACTGCTCCAATCAGGGCTAAACAGCCATCCATTTACACAAAATCAGATTTCCAAAACAGCATTTTTAAAAAATCCGCGACAATCCG
>JAIFLT010000190.1 GCA_020048955.1 Flavobacterium sp. | reverse complement strand
TGGTGTTTATCTCACAATTGTTTTTGTTTTTCATCGGAGTTCGATGATTTTCAATTGCATTCGCAAACTCGTGTTTATGGCGATTTCATATATGTTTAAATTTTATTTTTCAGCGGTAACATATGGTATGCTACGCCAGTTCGACTTCGTCTCGGGTCGCCTTTTTAATCATAGGGGTTTATCTCACAATTGTTTTTGTTTTTTATCGGAGTTCGATGATTTTCAATTGCTTGCGCAAACTTGTTGTTGGTGGCGATTTCATAAAAAATGTGTTGATTAAAAGATGAAATTCCTACGGAATGACAAATGGTAACTAAAATCCTAAATCACGTTCAATTTCTTCCATTTCTATGATGTCGTGTGCTTCTTGTAATGAAGGAACAGGAATGACAAATGGTAACTAAAATCCTAAATCACGTTCAATTTCTTCCATTTCTATGATGTCGTGTGCTTCTTGTAATGAAGGAACAACAAGTAAACTTGATGGCACGGCATTAAAATCGATTCCATCGGCAACGATTACGAATGATTTCTTTCCTTTTTTGTGAGTTTTTGATAAATCAGAAAACAATTTAACATCTTTTAAAGTCACATCTTTATCATGAGTAATATCTAAAATTAAATTTTGGGATTTAAAACTATGATGTTCATTAGTAACTTTTTCAAGAAATAATTTTACATCACCTTGAGTATCTTTAATGGTTGTGGTATGTCCTTTTTGATCTACTTTCATATATTCTGAACTTGTTTACTTTGTCAATTCACTTTGTTCGTGTCAGAATCTCATCAATGAGAAACTGAAATATTATTTTATTATTGTTTAATTTTTGAAGCCAATAAATAAATCACTGCCATTCTAATTGCCACTCCATTTTCAACTTGGTCTAAAATAACCGATTGTTGAGAATCTGCTACATCTGAAGTAATTTCAACGCCACGATTTATTGGTCCTGGGTGCATGATTACTATTTCTTTGTTTAAAGAATCTAATAATGCTTTATCAACCCCATATTGTTGGGCATATTCTCTGGTTGATGGAAAATAATTTACATCCATACGCTCGTTTTGCACACGAAGCATATTGGCTACATCACACCATTCAAGGGCTTTTCTCAAATTGGGTTCTACAGTAACCCCTAAACTTTCAATATACTTTGGAAGTAATGTTTTAGGTCCGCACACTTTAACCTCAGCACCTAGCATTTGTAAGGCATAAATATTAGAAAGTGCCACGCGCGAATGTAAAATATCACCAACAATAACCACTTTTTTTCCTGCTACTTCTCCTAATTTTTCTCTAATCGAAAAACTATCTAGCAAAGCTTGAGTTGGATGTTCATGTGCGCCATCACCGGCATTTATAATACTTGCCTTAACATTTTGAGATAAAAAATAGGCAGCTCCCGGATTGGCATGACGCATTACCACCATATCTACTTTCATTGAAAGTATATTGTTTACAGTATCAATAAGTGTTTCTCCTTTTTTAACCGAAGATTGTGCTGCAGAAAAACTAATAACGTCTGCAGAAAGTCTTTTTTGTGCTAATTCAAATGATAATTTAGTTCTTGTACTGTTTTCAAAAAATATGTTAGCAATAGTAATATCTCGCAAAGAAGGTACTTTTTTTATCGGTCTATTGATAACTTCTTTGAAATGATCTGCGGTTTCAAATATCAAATCGATGTCTTCTTTTACAAGATATTTTATTCCTAATAAATGGTTTACGCTTAATTCTTTCATTTATTGATGTGTTTAATCTAAATATATTTCAGATTCTGTTGTGTGTTCTCTAAATTGTATTGTTGAATTAATAATTGAAATTCCTGCGGAATGACAACTTTGTAGATAAACTAATTTTTAATCAAATAAACAGCATCTTCACCATCTTTTTCAATCCAGCAAACTTTCACTTTTTCATTATTTATGGCATCTACTTGCCTTCCTCTATAATCGGGTTGAATAGGCAAATGACGACTAAATCTTCTGTCAATTAAAGTCAGAAGTTCAACTTCAGATGGTCTTCCAAAAGATTGAATTGCTGTTAAAGCCGCATTAATACTCCTTCCGGTGTACAAAACATCATCAATGAAAACCACTTTTTTATTTTCTACTAAAAAATCTATTTGGGTTTTATTGGCTTCTAATGGTTTTTCGCCTCTACGAAAATCATCTCTAAAAAAAGTGATGTCTAAAAAACCAAGCTGAATGCTTGCTACTTTATATTCTTGCTCTAAAATTTGCTTGATTCTTTCCGCCAAAAACTTTCCTCTTGGTTGTAAACCAATTAAAATAGTTTCAGAAAAATTAAGATGCTTCTCGATTAACTGACAAGCCAAACGATGTAGAATGATGTTAACTTCTTTTGCAGTGAGCAATATTTTTTGACTCATAATGAAGTGGTTGTTTGGTGTGTAAAAGTAAATAAAATTATTTGAAGCTACTAATTCGTTGCGCATAAAAAATTATTTACAGTATTGGTGTTTTAAGTATTTTAAATTAAAATATTTAATTACCCCAAAATCTACCATACCTATCTAACAAAGCTTTTAATGTTTGAAATGAACTTTTATAATCTTTATCATTGCTTTTTATACCAAGTGTACTTGAAGTCTGGCTATCTTTAAATGTTAAACCTGTAATTAAATGACCTATGAAATTTGGTAACGGTTTCACACTCATTAATTCACCATTAAATCTTGGATTAATCAATACATTACCTTCTGAATGTAATCCGTTATGAGCTGAAATATCAGAAACTTTGTGTATTTTAGTGTAAAGGGTATCGGAGACTCTGTCTTTACTTTCAAACACTAGATAGTAATCTCCTGGCAAGCAATACAATTCTTTGATAATTCCTTTTACATTATACCCATTATTGTATCTTTTCCCTTCTTTTTTAGGAGTTCTGCTAGCATTATTCTTATTATTTATTAAATCATAGGGCACAACAGTATTGACACAGCCATTATGATAGGCCATAATAATTCTGCCTTTTTTACAACTGTTGTAAATAGGTAATTCAATCATTACATCTGAGGCTGTTACGCTTTCCTTCTGAAACGACCATTCACCAGTTGCATAAAATGTTAAATAATACCAAATACTATTCTTTTCGAATAGGCTATCGAGAGGAGGTAAGTTAAAATGATGGATTTCTACTTCAGCTGTTTTTGTATGCGGTATCACTTGTGTGTTTTCTGGAATAACCTCCTCTAATAAAGCATCTGTAATTTCAATTTCTTTAATAACTGATTTTCTTAGTTGCAATCTATTTTCAATGAAATAGGTGATTTCATCGCCTTTTAAAAGTTGGGTCATGTTTCCAGTTCGTTGGAACAACTTTATCCCATTTACATAAACTGGACGATTTACTTCTTTAATTTTTAACAATAAGAATTCTTTATTACTTTCTTTGTTAAAATTAAAATCGATATGACTATTCGATATACCGCCCATAGTTTGCTTTACTGTATTTCTGATTTTTAATTCAAAACCATCTTTGCTTTCGGTGTATGTAAAAGTGTCTGTTTGACTTGAATTTAGATATCTAAAGTCATCATTAATACCACAAATAAAACCACTATCGTTTACACCTAAATACAATTCACCACCATGTGCATTTTGAAAACCTGCAATTGTCTTTAGTATAAAGGCTAGTTGTCTATCTATATTTGGTTCGATGGCTCCTGCAGGAAAAACAATAGAGCTTTTAAATTCAGTAGTTGCTGATTCATAACCAAAAGGACTTTCTTGTCTTGGGTCATTAGAAATTTCTGTGGTCACAATATGAGTTGTTGCAACTAAATCAACTGGATATTCAAAGTTCAGCGTTACTTTGTTGAAACCTTTGTCAACAATATCATTTACTACAAGATTAAAAATATCTCCAATAACATGAATAGGATCATTACTTTTTGGATAGTATCTATGATATAGTCCAAATGAATCTTTAAGTTCATAATACTTTGCATTAGTGTTAGAATCAATACCAATGTTTACAACTTTAAAAGGATATTCTGTTTTTAAATCAGCGTAGCAAAACTTTAAGATTTCTTTTCTGTCCTGAACTAAATAAGGTAACCCCCAAATGTTTACTTCTTTTACAAAACAATTCATTTTTTTTGGAATATTAAACTCTTCCCATTCCAATTGATAATCATAAGGTCTTACACGGTATGTATCTTTTAATCCATCTGATAAACAAATGTATTTTATGTCGTTTTCTTCTTTTAATCCAATTACGTGAAAATTATAGGCTTTTCCTGGTGTGAATGTTGTCATAGATATTATTTTTACTTTTATTTTGTTTTTTTAATATTTGAACTGAGCGTCTTCAAACTTTGCTTGTATTTTTAATTTATTAAAGTTTTAATTAGTATTCAAAAACTGTAATTAAAGTCGCAATATTATTACTTTTATTTTATGTTTTTCTTTATTTAGGTATTCTTTATCGAGTTTTATTGTTGTGTTGCTCATTGTTCTAATTGTTTATGTTTATATAGCTTTTAAATTTTTTTTTTCAATGTTTAATTTCAATTTTTGCAACCTTTTTTACAGCATGATAGAGTTCTTCCATTTCAGTTATTTTTTAATTTACAATAGTAAACTATTTAGTAGATAGATATGCAAATAAACTTACAATTGATTTTTAACTTTAATATTCCACTTGATATACATCTTGTTCGTTTCTTTTGATATTTCTGGTTTCAAAACCTCCGTGTTCTGGTATTATTTCCACAACATCAAACACTTTACAATCGGATGGTAATCCTTCAAAAATTAAAGTAAAACGCAAGGTTTCCTTAGGTTTTAACAATTGCACTTGTGGATATAGCACAATGTTAAAGTGGTGTACTAATTTGCACTTTTGACTAGACCCTTTTGGAATTAAACAAATCGTAGGCCACACACGAACTAGACTTTCTCCATTGCTAAATCCTTTTACTATGCCATGAACAATGACTTGTTTTTCTTCTTGTGTATTTATTTGGTCCAAAAGCTCGGGTACAATTTCAATTTTTTCTTCTGTGATGGTTTCCATATTACAATGATTTTTTAGTTTTTAGGTTTTACCACGAATCATTTGGGTTTATAATGTAAAATATAATGTTGCAGCTATCAACCCAAATGATTCTTAGTAGAACCCGTTTTTACTATTACTTAAAAAAATATTCTTTATTCGTATTTCTGTTTTTTAAACCAAAGTGCCTCTCTATGTACTCGATAATGTCTTTGTTCGTCGCTGAGTGTATAATGGATAAATGTTTCATCAATTTTGAAAATTCTTGGGTTTAGTTTAATTCTCGGTTCTGCATATAACAATAAATGTCTGTTTAATAAAAAAGTGGCTTCTTTTTCAAAATCGGTTAAATTGGGATCAGAATACCAAATATAATTGCCTTTATCTACAATAACACTTTGAAGCCAATTACAATTTGCACAATCTGGGTGTTCTTTATTTGTAGTTGGGTCACTGTAACCATCAACACCTGCTGTCAACATTTCATCAATGAACAGGAAATCTTCATTTACCTTCATTCCATTTGGAATTAATACTTCCAATGCAAATGCCTCTAATCGAAATGCCGGCATGCACATTTCAGCACTAGCGAATATTTTCCCGTTTGTTTCACCTGAAAGATGATGTTTTTCCGTAAAGTTTTGAAGACTTTGAAAATGTTTAACAATACTAGCCACGTTAATGACGAGCGTTGAAAATACTGGCTTCATAAAATCACTGTCGTTATAGTGTATCATTTATTTGTTTATTAATTGTTTGGATATGTTATTACTTGAATTACTATAGTCTTTATAAAGCTCTAACTAACGAAAGGAATTTGTGGGAATCTTTTTTGTTGCTTGGTATTCCTCTGTTTTTTCATTTGATTATAATTTAATGGTTGGGTCTATTTCATTGTTTTGTTCTATCATAATTGTTTCGTCTTTGAATACTATTACCACTCTATTTTGTTCAAGAGTAATCAATATCATTTCGGTTAGCGAGACTATGGCTTTTTTTAGAAGTTCTTCTTCCTGTTGGAATTTTGGGTATTGAATAAATTCTAGTTCTACAGCTGGTTCTTCTTGTCCCAAAAAAACAATTTCACATGTTCTTATTTTAGTACTCAATAGCACACCATACTGCTCTTTTGCCGCTCTTTGAGCAATGACCAATTCTTCTTTTAGTACTTTTTGAGATACTAACTCTTTTGAGTACCCTTTATACAGCCCAATAGTTACTTGTGCTGTGAAGGTTTTGCATGATTTATAATACATGATTTATTCTAAAAAGTTTAAAGTATCCTTAACTAGAGCCACTTTCTTCCCTATGCTGAAAGCAACAATTCTTCCGTCTACATCAAAATCAAATAGAATATCACTGTTAAACGATCGATTTCTTATTTCATTTTTCAAACAAGAATTATAGTAAGCTCTGGCTCCAACCCATCCTTTTTTTTGGGTTTCCTGGTTTAGCGTTTCGATAAGTTCCTCATCTGTCAAATCAAAAAAGGATAAAGTCCAACGAGCTATATCTGCTGCATGGAGCTCAGTCTCGGGTAAGAAAGTTTCCGAAAGTGTAAAACTTCTTTTACCTGGTTGAATGTTTTGGTTAAGGTGTCCGGCATATTTAATACCATAAGGAACTAAAGCAATAAATCGTGCTTGAGTTTGGATTAGAAATGGTGCTTGCCCAGTTTGCAAACTGAAGCTTTTACCTGTAAATTGTTTCTCTTTATCAAAATACCAAAGTTCATAGGGTGCACAATTGGTCAAGTCTAACAGCGTATTAAGATGCTGGTGCTTGATTGTAAAGAAAAATGTTTTTGGATGGTCTTGCAATAGTTTGTAGACCACTACGTTTGCCTCTTCCAGCTCAATTATATTGGCTGGTAGAGAGATTGTTGTTACAGAGTCAAAAGAAACTCTTAAAAATAATGTATTCATAACATAACAAATTAAAATTACTATTTTGCTACGTCGTGAAATGCGGTAAAGAATTGCGGCTTCTCAACACATTTGAACGACTGTCCCGCATCTGTATCTGAAACTACTTCAGATTTTAAACCACCGTGTCGTGAGAGATCGGTTGGCATTCCATTTAATAGGAATTCTTAATGCTTTTACAAAGATTGTGAAATATTTTTAAATTGTGCAAATTTTTATGCTAAAAAAATCCCTTTACTGCAGGCAAAGGGATTAATTTTTTATTCTTTATCAATTTATTTTGAAATCCAATCTACAATTTCAGCATCAGTTGGGAGTACTTGTGGTGCAATTACTTTCTCTAATTCGCCATTTTCATTTATCAAATATTTTTGAAAATTCCACTCTACTTGACTGTCTTGCAAACCATTTCTAGATTTTTGAGTTAAGAATTGATACACTTCACAAATATCACTTCCTTTAACAGAAACCTTACTCATCATAGGAAAAGTTACGCCATAATTTTTCTGACAAAAGGCACCAATTTCATCATTTGTTCCAGGTTCTTGTTGCCCAAAATTGTTGGCAGGAAATCCTACAATAACAAAATTTTTGTCTTTATATTTATCATAAATCGCCTCTAAATCTTTGTATTGTGGTGTCAATCCACATTTAGAAGCCGTATTCACAATTAGTATTTTCTTTCCTTTTAAAGAAGCAAAATCGAATTCATCGCCGCTTAAATCTTTAACCTTAAATTGGTAAATAGTTTGTTTTTCCATAACTAGTTGTTTGGTTTGACTGATTGTTGCTACTTTATTTTGAGCCTGATTTTGGCAACTGGTAAGGGAACAAATCCCTATTAAAAAAAGTAATTTTTTCATATGTAAATATTATTTGTTTTTTTGGTGCATATGTATCGCTATTTTCATTGGTGTTTGCATTCGCAAACTCGTGTTTATGGCGATTT
>JAIFLT010000018.1 GCA_020048955.1 Flavobacterium sp. | reverse complement strand
TATAACTTACTGTGGGATTGTCTCCAAAAATGGTTACTTCAGTTCCTTCTTTGCAATCAATTTCGGTAATATCAACCATTAGCATGTCCATACAAACACTTCCTAAAATCGGTGCTTTTTTATTTTTTATGGTTACATAACCTACTCCATTTCCCCAATGTCTTGAAATTCCGTCGGCATAACCAATTGGTATTGTGGCTACTTTTGTGGTTTTGGTTGCTATAAATCTTCGGCTGTAACCTACGCTTTCTCCTTCTTCAATGGTTCTGATTTGAGAAATTATAGATTTTAAGGTGCCAACGTTTTCCAACAATTTTTGTTCGTCTTCATCGTTAGAAACTCCATAAAGTCCTATTCCCAAACGAACCATATCGTATTGCGCTTGAGGAAAATTAGAAATTCCTGAAGTATTCAAAATATGACGAATTGGGTTTATCTGTAATTCTGAAATTAATTTGGAAGACAATTTTTCAAATAATTTAATTTGCGAAAGTGTAAAATCAACAAACTTCATGTCGTCGCTAGCAGACAAGTGCGACAAAATGCTTTTCACTTCTACCGTTTTATTGTCTTTGAGTTTGGCAATTAATTCCTCAATAGTTTCTTCTTCAAATCCTAATCGGTGCATTCCGGTATCTAATTTTATATGAATTGGAAAATGCTTTAACTTTTTTTGTTCAGCAATTTTCAAAAAAGCATTCAATCCTTTAATCGAATAAATTTCGGGTTCCAATTGATGCTGAATAATCGCAGCAAAACTGGTGTTCTCGGGATTCAAAACCATAATTGGCAAATCAATTCCTGCATTTTTTAACAAAATTCCTTCATCAGCAAAAGCCACACCAAGATAATCTACTTTATGGTGCGAAAGCAATTTGGCAATTTCATAGCCCCCATTTCCATATCCAAAAGCTTTTACCATAACCATCAATTTGGTTTTGGAATTTAATTTGGATTTAAAATAATTCAAGTTATGACTAATCGCATTCAGATTGATTTCTAACACTGTTTCATGCGTTTTTTCTTCCAAGGCAGTTACAATTTCTTCAAAATGAAAATGTCGTGCTCCTTTTATCAAAATGGTTTCATTTTCAAAAGAAATGCGCTCTATTTCTTGAAGAAATTTTTCGGTTGTATCAAATGCGAGGCAATTGGGAAACTTATTTTTAAAAGCTGTAATTGTTGTTCCAATAGCAATGACACGGTTGATTTTGTTGGAAACAATTAAATGCGAAACTTTAGAATACAACTCCTCTAAAACCAGTCCGCTTTGAAAAATATCTGATAGAATTAGGGTTTTCTTTTTATACTGCTTTTGACTTTCAAGAAAATCTAATGCTATTTTTAATGACTGATAATCAGAACTATAACTATCGTCGATTAGTGTTGTATTATTGATTCCGTTTTTAACTTTCAAGCGCATTTCTACTGGATAGAGCAATTGCATTCGATTTTGAATAGTATCTTGATCGTATTTGAGATACAAAAGCACCATCAAACATTGAATTGCATTTTCAATCGATGCTTGGTCGCTAAAAGGAATTGTAATTTTGAAACAAAGTTTGTGATAGGTTATTTTGAGTTCTGTTTGGTCTTGGGTTTCTTTTGCAATTACAAAAACATCGGCTTTTCCATCGTCAGAACTCCAAGTGAAGGTATTTATTTTTGGATTTAAAAAAGCTTCAATGGTTTTGTTTTTATTCATTATTAAAACTTCAACCGAGGTAAAAAGTTTTAATTTCTCTTTTATTTTTTCACCTAAATCTTCAAAACCTTCGTCGTGAGCCGAACCAATATTAGATAAAATTCCTATAGTTGGTTGGATAATTTTTTGAAGATTCTCCATCTCATTTATGGTGGAAATTCCGGCTTCAAAAATTCCGAGATTGTGTTTTTCATTGATTCCTAAAACCGAAAGTGGCACTCCTATTTGAGAATTATAACTTTTAGGTGAACGAATAATATTATAATCAGGGCTTAACAAAAAGTTCAACCATTCTTTAATGATGGTCTTTCCGTTACTTCCTGTGATTCCAACAATTGGAAAATCAAAATTGCTTCTGTAAGTTGATGCAAAATTTTGTAAAGCTTCGATCGTATTTTCTACCACCAAAAAATTAACTCCGTTCTGTTTGGCTTCGCCTCGGGTAGCTTTGTTTTCAAATTCTTTAGGAACATGTTGTACCACAAAATTAGAAACACCATTAGAAATCAAAGTAGAAATATAATGATGTCCGTCATGATTTGGACCAACAATTGCAAAAAATAAAGTACTTTCAGAATTTTGAAGCGAACGACTGTCAATAGAAACCGAATCGATTACAGCTATTTCATTAACGCCCACAAATTGAGCTTTAATGATTGGGATGATATTTCGTATGGAAAGTGTCAAAGTTTATTTTTTAAAGAAATGAGAAACTCTTTTGGGTTCATTATTGCTATTTCTGAACTTTTGAAATCTTTTTCATTTCTAGTAAGTATGTATCTACAACTTTCTTTTAATGCACTAAAATATTGTAATCCATCTTCAAAATCAGAAAATTTAGAGAGCAAACTTTTTTCCAAAATAATTTCATCAAGTGCAATGATATTGCTTAAAATTTTAAACTTGGCTAACTTATCTTTAGCTATTAAAGTGCCAAATTCTTTTGTTAAAAAATAACTGCAAGTAGCAAAAGACAAAGCAGAAACATATATCGTAATTTTCCCTTTATCAGCAAGATTTGCTATAATTTGAGCATTTTCAAAAAAAGGATTTCTTTCTCCAACAAAATCGAGCATAACATTTGTATCTAAAAATACTTTCATTTTTTATTTGTATTTTTTGTCAATGTAATCGTAATACTCTTTTTTGTAATCTAAATCTGCCGGAATGTTACTTTTGCCTATCGAAATGCTTTTTACAAAATCGGAAATTTCAACTTCTTCGCTTTTTACATTTTTATTTGTAATTGCTTTTAAATAATTTTCAAAAAGCCACGAAAGACTAACCTTTTGCTTTGCAGCATATTCCTTAGCTTTTTCAATTACCTCTTTATCTAATTTTAAAGTGAGTTTAGTATCCATGATAACAGCATTTTAATAGTTATACGTACAAATTTATAAAAAGTTTCCGTACAACTACTTTTTTTCTAGTTTTCTTTTTGTTCACTCAAATGTTCGGCATCTTTTACATCCATATTCTCTCGCATGGCTTTGTAATAGGCAGCACGACTCAATGGTTCATACTCTTCTGTTTCTCCAAGTAAAACTAGATTATCACTGTCGGCTTTTCTAAAACTATAATGTGCTAAATTTCCTGTTCGAGTGCAAACAGCGTGCACTTTGGTAACATATTCGGCAGTTGCCATAAGCGCCGGCATGGGTCCGAAAGGGTTTCCTTTAAAATCCATATCCAAACCAGCAACGATAACACGAATTCCTGAATTGGCTAAATCGTTACAAATTTTTACAATTTCATCATCAAAAAACTGCGCTTCGTCAATACCAACCACATCGCAACCTTGCGCCAAAATAGCAATATTAGCCGCAGCAGGAACAGGTGTTGAGCGAATTTCGTTTTTATTATGAGAAACCACCATTTCCTCATCATATCGAGTATCGACGGCGGGTTTAAAAATCTCTACTTTTTGTTTGGCAAATTGTGCTCTTTTCAGTCGTCTGATGAGTTCTTCGGTCTTTCCTGAGAACATCGAACCGCAGATTACCTCAATCCAACCAAATTGTTCTTTATGATTTACTGTATTTTCGAGAAACATTTTGTAATTTCGTTATTGTAAAAAAGGTAAATTCCTTTACATTTGTAGAAACAAAAATATCAAAATTCTAACTACATATTTCACTTGAACCAATAAAGTTATGAAAAAAAGATTGGAAGCCGAATTAATCAGCATTGCACACCGAGTTTTGAAGCTAAAAAACAAATCGGAAATCGATCAATTGTATCATGAAACCCAAAAATTATACGAAGCATTAACGGTTTTAAAATTTTATGGTGACAATTATGAGCAAGTAAAATCGGATATTTCTAACGAAGATATCGAAGAAAAAATCGAAAGTTTTGTTGAAAATAAAACGGTTGTGGCAACTCCAAAAGTAGTTGTTGAAGAAACTGAAAATCTGAAACATGTTCAGATGGATGAAGCGATAGTTATTGCTAGTGAAATTACAATTGAGGAAGAAAAAAATGAGAATCTGAAACAATTTCAGATTGAAGAAGAACCGGAAATTGTTGGCGAATTCACACTTGAGGAAGTAGATGAAATTAAAGAGGAAGAAGTTCCTGTTGGTGAAGCAAAAAACGACTTAGATTTTGAACCTATTTTTGAATTAGCCGCAGACTCGACTAATAGCGAACAAGCGAAGCAAACTACAATAGAAGAGCCAAAAGAAGATGAAGAAGACGAGAGTCTGAACTTGGTTCAGACTAAAACACAACAAATTTCTTTTGATGATTTATTAGGTCAAAATTATGCTGAACCTGTTTTTGTAAAGCCCAACGATGTATCGCTTGCAACTTCTAAAAAAGAGGTTTTTGAAAAATCGGATGCTATTATTGTAGATCGATTTGAAGGAAAAGCACCTTCCCTAAATGATAAACTTTCTAAAACTATCTCTATTGGATTGAACGACAGAATGGGATTTGTAAAATTCCTTTTTGCAGATAGCAATGAAGATTATAATCGTGTTTTATCTCAATTAAATACATTTAGCACTTTTAGAGAAGCTAGAGATTTTATAGACGAAATCATTAAACCTGACTATAACAATTGGATTGGCGCAGACGATTATGCTGATAAATTTATTGAATTGGTTGAGAAAAAGTTTTTATAAATGTCTAAACTTTATATCGTTCCCACACCCATTGGCAACTTAGACGACATGACTTTTAGAGCCGTTAAAGTGCTCAAAGAAGTAGATTTAATCTTAGCCGAAGACACCCGCACCAGTGGAAAATTGTTGAAGCATTTTGAAATTGCTACCCACATGCACAGCCATCACATGCACAACGAACATAAAACCGTTGACAATTTGATTGCTCGATTAAAAGGTGGCGAAACTATTGCTTTAATTTCTGATGCAGGAACGCCAGCCATTTCAGACCCTGGATTTTTATTAACGCGTGCTTGTGTAGAAAACGGCATTGAAGTAGATTGTTTGCCAGGCGCAACGGCTTTTGTACCAGCACTAGTAAATAGCGGTTTGCCCAACGATAGATTTATATTTGAAGGATTCTTACCCGAAAAAAAAGGACGACAAACAAGATATTTAGCTTTAGCAGAAGAAACACGAACCATGATTTTCTATGTTTCTCCACATAAATTGGTAAAAACTTTAGCCGAATTTGTACAATATTTTGGAGCCGAACGCCAAGTTTCTATCTCAAGAGAATTATCAAAACTACACGAAGAAACCATTAGAGGAACAGCTGAAGAAGTCTTAAAACACTTTGAAGCAAAAGCTCCAAAAGGTGAAATTGTGGCTGTGGTTGGAGGAAAGAAATAGTTGTTAGTATTTCGTTCAAATATTTATTAAACTCAAAAATGAATTTTTGTTTACTCTAATCAACATAATTTATTATATTTTGTTGTTTATATTTAACAATTTTAAACAAAAAACGTTGTTTGTAGTTAACAATTTTATATCTTTGCACTGCAAATTAGAATGCAATGGAAGAATTAAAATTTGAATCGCAACAAAAAATAGCTACTTTATCATTAGATTTTCAGCGCTATTTGGTCAACGAAATTGACTTAAACAATCCGTTAATTGCCATAAAAGGGGCAAGAGGCTCAGGCAAAACAACTATGCTTTTGCAAATTGCAAAGAAAAATTTTGATTTAGAAAGAACTTTATACGTTAGTCTAGACCACATTTATTTTTTTGAAAATAAATTATATTATTTGGCCAAAGAATTTTCGGATACAGGCGGAAAACATTTATTACTTGACGAAGTTCATAAATATCCAAATTGGTCACGAGAAATAAAGTTAATTTATGACAACTTTCCTTCTTTGAATGTAATTTTTACCTCCTCATCCATGTTAGAAATTTACAAAGCCGAATCCGATTTGAGCCGTCGTGCCGTTTCATACAATCTCAAAGAATTATCGTTTAGAGAATTTATTGAATTTGAATTAGGAATAAAATTATCAAAATATTCATTTGAAGAAATTGTACAAAATCACAATCAAATTGCTTCTAATTTACTTCAAAAAATAAAACCACTTGCTTTATTTCAAAATATTTAAAAGTTGGAGCCTATCCTTATTATAGAGAAAATGAAGAAAATTACAATCAAAAATTACTAAACACCATAAATTTAATTATAGAAATTGACATCAATGCAGTTGAAGATTTGAATTATGAAACGTTAGTAAAATTAAAAAAACTATTAATTTCTATTGCTACAAGTGCGCCATTTACACCAAACATTACCAAATTAAGCGAAAAAGTGGGCGTTTCAAGAAATACCTTAATTCAAGCCATCAAAATTCTTGATCGAGCAGGATTGGTGAATGAATTATACAAAGACACATCAGGAATAGGCGTATTAACAAAACCCGAAAAACTATTTATAAACAACACCAACTTAATGTATGTTTTAGCTAAAGACAACATAAATATTGGAAACATAAGAGAAACCTTTTTCTTAAATCAATTCAAAGGAATAAGAGAAATCAATCTTTCAAATGAATCTGATTTTATAATTGACAAAAAATACACTTTTGAAATTGGCGGCAAAAACAAAACCAAAAAACAAATTGCAACATTAGAAAATGCGTTTGTAGCCAAAGACAGCATAGAAATTGGTTTTGGAAACAACATTCCGGTTTGGTTATTTGGGTTTATGTATTGATTTTTATACATTTGAGAAAAGTAAATTATGAAAAAACATTTTATTCTTTTGTTAGCATCTATAATCCTATTTTCTTGTAAAAAAGAGGAGAAAGATGATAGTTATGAATTTCTATATAACAACATTAGTGAATTAATACGTCAAAATAATTTAGAGAATCAAAATATTTATTTTACTGCTTTAGAAAAATATAAATCCGATTTTAAAGAATTGAAAAACTGTGAATTTCGCTTCAAATTGACTTCTGACATATCGAAAAAATTAAATAGTTTGAATTATACTAACAGGGCTAAAGTTCTTAAATTTAGAGATTCTGTTTTGATAGTTCTTAATAGAAATTTTACCTATAATAAAGAGTTTGATAAACTTAACTTAAATGACAGTGTCTTTAAAAAAATGGTACAATATAAAATGTCTGAGGTTGTAAATGAATATCTAATTTTTCATTTCTTTAAACCAACGGCATTAAGAATAGAAGAAGGTACAAATAAAAATCGACGCTAATCCATTAAATCTGTGTCATCTGTGTTCCAAAAAAATTGCATTTCAATAAATATTTATACCTTTGCCAAACATTTACACGCCAAAATCTAATATCAAAAATCTAATATCTAATATCCTATGCGTTGGACATTACAATCGAAGCCAGAAAAAGAACAAGTTCAAAANNNTACACGCCAAAATCTAATATCAAAAATCTAATATCTAATATCCTATGCGTTGGACATTACAATCGAAGCCAGAAAAAGAACAAGTTCAAAAACTACAAAACGAACTTCAAGTCGATGAAATCATTGCGACTTTATTAGTACAAAGAGGCATTACAACCTTTGACCAAGCCAAAACATTTTTCAGACCCACTTTAAACGATTTGCATAATCCTTATCTGATGAAAGATATGGACAAAGCCGTTTCTCGTATTGAAAAAGCTATTGCAAACGGAGAAAATATTTTAGTTTTTGGTGATTATGACGTTGATGGAACAACTGCTGTTTCGTTGGTTTCTTCTTATTTAAAAAGTTATTATCCCAATATTGCGACTTATATTCCAGATCGTTACGACGAAGGTTACGGAATTTCCTATAAAGGAATTGACTATGCCGACGACAACGGAATTTCGTTAATTATTGCACTAGATTGTGGCATAAAATCCATAGACCATGTGGCTTATGCAAATGCAAAAAACATCGATTTTATCATTTGTGATCACCATCGACCAGGGAACGAGTTGCCCAATGCTATTGCGGTTTTAGACCCCAAACGTAACGATTGTACCTATCCTTACGATGAACTTTGCGGTTGTGGCGTTGGTTTTAAATTGATCCAAGCTTTGGCAGAAAATAGAAATCAATCTATTTTTGATTTAATTCCTTATTTAGATTTAGTTGCCACAGCCATTGGTGCCGATATTGTTCCTATTACGGGTGAAAATCGAGTTTTAGCCAAATTTGGTTTGGAAGTGATTAATTCTAATCCGCGTCCGGGAATAAAAGCACTAATTCAAAATGTAAAGAAAAAAGTGTTGACCATAACCGATGTGGTTTTTATTATCGCACCAAGAATTAACGCTGCTGGAAGAATAAAACACGGAAACGAAGCGGTTGCTATATTAACGGAATTTGATTTAGAACAAGCCGAAATTTTTGCTTCCGAAATAGAACAACACAATGCCGACCGAAAAGATTTAGACAAACAAATCACGGTTGAAGCGTTGGCTCAAATTGAAAACAATAACGAAAAAGAGAGCTTTACAACGGTGCTTTATCAAGAAAATTGGCACAAAGGCGTTATTGGAATTGTGGCATCACGATTGACAGAAACCTATTATAGACCAACAATTGTTTTTACAAAAAGTGGCGATAAACTAGCCGCATCGGCACGTTCTGTAAAAGATTTTGATGTGTATAATGCTTTAGAAGCCTGTGCAGAGCATTTAGAACAATTTGGCGGACATAAGTATGCAGCAGGAATGACGCTGAAAGAAGAAAATTACCAAAAATTCAAAGAGGCTTTTGAAAAAGAAGTTCAAAAAACCATTCCCCTTGATTTGTTAATTCCCGAAATTGCTATAGATTTAGAAATCAATTTTTCTGATATTAACCCTAAGTTGATTCGGTTGTTGAGTCAGTTTGAACCTTTTGGACCCCAAAATATGACACCTGTTTTTATGACAAAAAATGTAAAAGACACGGGTTATGCCAAGCCACTAGGGAAAGACAACGAGCATTTGAAATTGTTTGTTAAACAAAATGGAAGCGAAGGTTTTGGTGCTATTGGTTTTGGGCTTGGTAGTAAATTAGAATCTGTTAAAAACAGAAAACCATTTGATGCAGTTTATTGCATTGATGAAAATGAGTTTAATGGAAATGTTACATTGCAATTACGTTTGAAAGATTTGAGGTAGCATTTTTATTCAAACTTTTTTAGTTCAAAAGTTGTTCCATCAAAAACGCCATAAGTAAAGTATCCTATCCAATCGCCTAGATTGACGTATTCTGAGTTATCACCTATTTTTAAAATCATTGGTAAATGTCTATGACCAAAAATTAGATAGTTGTAGTGCTTGGTTTGTAGTTTTTTCTTAGCGTATAAAATTAGCCATTCGTTGTCTTCTCCTAAGTATTTTACGTCTTCAACACCTGAAATTAATTTATTTTTTACAGAAAGGTATTGTGCTAATTTCATTCCAATATCTGGATGGAGCCAACGGTATAACCATTTTGAAAACGGGTGCACAAATACTTTTTTCATTCGTTTATACCCTTTGTCACCAGGTCCTTTTCCGTCGCCATGTCCAATTAAAAACGTTTTATTGTTGAAAGTAAACTCTTTATTATCGTGAAAAACTGGAATATTGAGTTCTTTTTGAAAATAGTCATTCATCCACAAATCATGATTTCCGACGAAAAAATAAATAGGAATGCCACTATCACGAATTTCGGCTAGTTTTCCTAAAACTCTTATAAATCCTTTTGGCACAACGGTTTTGTATTCGAACCAAAAATCAAACAAATCGCCTAGTAGAAAAATGGCTTCGGCATCTTTTTTTACATCGTCTAACCAAGCCACAAACTTTTGCTCACGCGGAAAGCTAGCTTCGGGCGTTGGAGCCCCAAAATGTTGGTCGGATGCGAAATAAATTTTTTTGTTTAACATTTTATTCATCAGAATTGAAATATAGAATCACTTCGATTGCGCTCAGTATGAAAAATTACATATTATCAGAAGCAAACCATTCGGCAAACGAGCTTTCTGTTTCTTGTAATTTTAAAGAATGTAATTGAATGGCGTTTGGCAGTCTGTCTTGAATTTTCTTAGCAAAATCAACCACCATATTTTCACTTGTAGGCTGATAATTTACTAAAATTACATGATGACCACGATTTTTTAGTTCTTGAGCTAACTCAACATGTGGTGTATTTTTATTAAAAACTGTTGCATGATCAAAAACATCAACTATTTCTTCGCATACAATTTTTTTCAAATCAGAAAAATCAATTACCATTCCGAATTTTACGTTATTTGAATCGGTTATTGGTGTTCCAATTACAGTTACAGAGAGTTTGTAACTATGACCGTGAACATTTTTACATTTTCCATCGTAGCCATAAAGTGCATGACCTGTTTCAAAGGAAAATTGTTTGGTAATTCTGATTTTACTCATCATTTAGATTTTAGAGTGCAAATTTAAGGAATTTTAATCTAAGTCTTTTCTGTTTTTTGCTCGATAATACATATAATAAGCAAGTCCTATCAACACTGCGAATGGCAAAACATAACCAATCCATACGCCAATTAAATAACCATTATCTGGTGCATTCTTAATTTTATCATCAATATTGACTTGCTGAAGTAAAGAAATAAATTTCATGTCAAATAGTTTAATTAGTATACAAATTTAGTAAAAAAATAAGGTCGCCTTTTGAGCGACCTAAATTAATTTTAAAATTATTCCCTTTTATGGATTAACTTCAAATTGTTGATTTTCATTTGGTAAAGAACCTCTCACATTGATAGCTTTATTGTCTGCACCATCCACTACAAAAGCAACAAAACTTATATTATTAGTATTTGCAATATTTGAAGGAATTGCTACAGTAAAGTTTTTAGTAATAGTTTGCCCGTTAGTAGTGCTTTCAGTTATTGCATCCCCTAATATACTATTTGTTAAACAAGCTCTCAAAACATTATCATGTTCGAAATTTAGAATAACACTTCCTCCACCATAAAAACTTGTGTAATTTACTTGATTATAAATAAGATCATTTTCAAGCACATATACTACTAATTTTAAATTAGTATAGTCTTTAGCAAATTTTATTTTAACATCAAGATTTATATTTCCACCTGAAACTGTTGAATTCAAAGCAAGTCCAAGTCCAACATTATTTAGAGCTAAATTTTTTACTTGATTGATATTTGAATTTTCTGGATAACTCCAAGTTAACATTCTGTTTAATTTACCTGTTGGATAACCTTGTAAATCGATTAGTGTTTTTAATGGAGTAGCACCTGCAAAATGATAAGGATCATATCCACTACCAGATTGTTGATGAATAGCCACTGGGACAACTTTTGTTGACTGCTCTAATACTTTCTCAATACCATAAGCAACTCTTGGGCAATATCCACACCAAGCTCCAGTATAATCTTCTACTAAAACTCTTTTTTGAAATTGACCAGAAATTGGTGTATTATCTACAGCAGGTGGTTGATTAGATGCAGGTGAATCGTCTTTACTACAAGAAATAAAAAAACTTGCAGCTAAAAGAAAACTTAAAAATTTAAAATTTTTCATAATTAAAAAATGTTGGTTTGAATATAGTTATGCAAATAAATAAAAAAAAACACAAAA
>JAIFLT010000008.1:5012-12628 GCA_020048955.1 Flavobacterium sp. | reverse complement strand
AATAATCCGGTGTGAACGACTGCTTTACTTTGAATTAATTCGGGTTTTAATTTTTCAAAATAGGTTAATCCTTTAAACATATGGGGCATTATGGTTTCTGATGCTTTTATTTCTACAAGATTTATTAATTCTGAATTTTGCCAAATTAAATCTACTTCATGACCAACGGCATCGCGCCAAAACCATAAATCTAAAAGTAAATTGTTGTGGTAATTTTTCTTGATGTATTCATTGATTATATAATTTTCAAACAAGCTTCCTTTTAGTGCGCTCAATTTTACACTTTCGGCATCGTTTAATTTTAACAAAAAACAAAGAAGTCCTGTGTCATAAAAATATAATTTGGAGCTTTTAGTAACACGCTTGTTAAAATTTGAAAAATAAGGTTGCAATTGATACACAATATAACTGCTTTCTAAAACAGAAATCCATGATTTTGCTGTGGGTTGCGAAATGCCACATTCATTAGCCAACGAATTAAGATTTAGCAATTGACCTGCTCTTGCAGCGCACAAGGAAATAAAATTTCTAAATTGTTTTAAGTCTTTTACATGAATCACTTCGGACAAATCACGTTCAACATACGTTTGAATATAGTTAGAATAAAAAGCTTTGGATGGAATATTTCTGTCATAAATGGCTGGATAGAATCCTTTTTGCAGATTTATGGCATAATCAGCGTTTAACCAATTGGCGTCTTGCATTTCTTGAATATCAAATGGCAACAATTTGAACAAAGCTACTCTACCTGCTAAACTTTGGGTTATGTTTTGCATTAAATGAAAATTTTGCGAGCCAGACAAAATGTATTGTCCCATGATTTTGTCTTCATCTACTTTAGTTTGCAAATAAGAAAACAATTGAGGAACGCGTTGTGCTTCATCAAAAATTACATATTTATCATATTGAGCCAAAAATCCATTAGGATCGTCTGTTGCAAATTTTCTTAAATCAAGGTTTTCTAAATTCACATATTCGTACTCTGAAAATTGCGTTCTTAAAAAAGTAGTTTTACCAGATTGTCTTGGACCTGTTAAAGCCAAAATAGGATATTTAGTTTTATAAACATCCATTTCCATTTTAATTCTTCTATTTGAACTCATATTGAAGGTTTTAGAATTGCAAATATATAACTAATTTTGAAAATGCACTATATATAACTTTGAAATTACACTATAGTTAACTTTGAAAATGCACAGTATTTTATTTTGAAAATGCACAACAGTTTTTACAACAGCTTCTCCTCTTCATTTTCATAAAAAGCATCAATTGATAAATTGGGTAAACCCGATGCATAAACCGCTAATTCATCGCAACGTTCGTTTTGAGGATGATTGTTATGCCCTTTAATCCATTTGAAATCTACTTGGTGTTTTCGGTAAACTTTTAGAAAGCGTTTCCATAAATCGGAATTTTTTCTGTTGGCAAATCCTTTTTTCTCCCAACCTAAAACCCATTTTTTCTCAACAGAATCCACCACATATTTAGAATCGGAAATGACCAAAACTGTCATATTAGGGTTTTTTAGTTTTTCTAATCCTACAATTACAGCAAGAAGTTCCATTCTATTGTTGGTTGTTAAACGAAAACCTTCGTAGAATTCTTTTTTGTGAGGTGTACCAACAAGTTCCATAACTACGCCATAGCCGCCGTTTCCGGGATTTCCTTTGGCTGCGCCATCGGTGTAGATGTGGACTTGGTGAGTTTTCAAAATAACTACTTTTTTATTTCTATACTATTTATCAATTTCTCAAAAAGAGAATTATTATCTTCTTTACCTATTTCTTCAATAAAATTTAAAGAAATGTAATATCCTTTCCTCAAAATATAATAACTATTACTCTTTATTTCATATTGTTTTCCTTGATTTATAAGTGAAAACTGAACTGAAAACTGAACCACATCATTATTAGAAATCTGAGTAATTACAGGGTTTTCAATAAACCTGAAATTTGTCAGTGCTTTTTTAGCGCTTTCATTTGAATTTTGAACAAATTTTAAAAATTCAGCACTATCAATTGAGTTGTTTGAAACAGTTCTAATTTTTATTGTCGGAATAATACCATTGTATTTTCTTGAATCATATTTAGTGTATGTTGAAATATTAAAAGAAGAATTATTAGACTTTAAAAGCTCATCTAATTGTTTATCTGTTAAATCATAATTATCAAGATTCTTTAAAATTTCATCATTATTTACAGAAATCCAATTATTGGGAATATCCATTGAAAATCCCAATTTTTTTATTTCTAATCTATCTTGAGCATAAAAATTTAAAACACCAAAAAAGAACAAAACAACTAATAGATTTGATTTCATGTTTTCTAAGTTAAAAGTTTTTCAATTATTTCGGGAAAATATTGGTATTCTAATTCGTGTATTTTATTGGCAATTTCTTCTGACGATTTGCAATCTTCTATGTTTACTGCTTTTTGAAAAATGAATTCGCCTTCGTCATACTGTTCGTTTACATAATGAATTGTGATTCCAGTTTCTTTTTCTTTATTTTCTAAAACGGCTTGGTGCACATTCATTCCGTACATTCCTTTTCCGCCATAATTAGGCAAAAGAGCTGGATGAATGTTGATTACTTTATTGGGATATGCTTTTATAATATGCTCTGGAAATTTCCATAAAAATCCGGCAAGAACAATTAAATCGGGTTGTATTTTGTTTAATTTTTCTAAAACAATTCCTTCGTTTAGCTCTTGTCTATTAAAAACTTGAGAAGGAACGTTTAAATTTTTTGCTCGTTCTAACACTTTCGCATTAGGATTGTTTGTGAAGATTTGAAATTCATTCACAAGATTTTTTTTATTAAAACATACTATAATGTTCTCGGCGTTAGAACCCGATCCAGAGGCGAATATTACAATTTTACTCATTACCTGTAATTTTTATTACGCAAAAAAAAGAATAATAAATGATAATAAATAATATAAATGAGGTCTTTGTTAAATAATTTTTTTAATTTCGTATTCACATTTATTAACTAAAAGGTGGTTTTAAAATAAAGTTTTTTATTTTTGCCAACAATTAAAATTTTAAAATTAAAGATTATGTCAGACATTGCATCAAGAGTTAAAGCGATTATCGTAGACAAATTAGGCGTTGACGAGAATGAAGTTGTAACAGAAGCAAGCTTCACAAACGATTTAGGAGCTGATTCATTAGACACTGTTGAGCTTATTATGGAGTTCGAAAAAGAATTTGATATTCAAATTCCAGACGACCAAGCAGAAAACATTGCTACTGTAGGTCAAGCTATTTCTTACATCGAAGAAGCAAAAAAATAATAAAATAAAACACCCGTGCGCTATAAATGTGTGCGGGTTTTTATTATTTTTTTGATTTAGAAAAAAATTAGACTATTTTTGATTGAATTTCAATCACACTATATTGAAATACCCTTGTCTCTTTAATTTAAAATTATAAAGAAAACAGGGTATTATTTGTTTAAAATACATTTAAAAAAAATTATATGCAATTAAAGCGTGTTGTTGTAACTGGTCTTGGAGCATTAACCCCTATTGGTAATTCCATTCAAGAATATTGGGATGGTTTAGTCAATGGAAAAAGTGGTGCTGCTCCAATAACATATTACGATACTGAAAAGCATAAAACAAAATTTGCTTGCGAAGTAAAAAACTTCAATATTGAAGATTACATGGATCGTAAAGAATCGCGTCGATTAGATAAGTTTTCTCACTATGCTATTGCATCAAGTGATGAAGCTATCAAAGATGCTGGAATTACTCATGACAACGTAAACAAACACCGAGTTGGAGTAATTTGGGGTGCCGGAATTGGCGGATTAGAAACTTTTCAAGAAGAAGTAATGTACTATGCCAAAGGCGATGGAACTCCAAAATTCAATCCATTCTTTATTCCAAAAATGATTGCCGATATTGCTCCGGCTCATATTTCTATGAGAAATGGCTATATGGGTCCAAATTATACTACTGTTTCTGCTTGTGCATCGTCTGCAAATGCTATGATTGATGCTTTCAATTACATTCGTTTAGGAATGTGTGATGTAATTATCACTGGAGGTTCTGAAGCGGCTGTAACTATTGCCGGAATGGGCGGATTTAACTCAATGCATGCTTTATCTACAAGAAATGAAAGTCCAGAAACGGCTTCGCGTCCATTTGATGCTACCCGTGATGGTTTTGTTCTTGGAGAAGGTTCTGGTGCTATTGTTTTAGAAGAATATGAACATGCCAAAGCGCGTGGAGCAAAAATATATTGTGAGATTGGCGGTGGCGGAATGTCATCGGATGCTTATCACTTAACTGCTCCGCATCCAGAAGGAATTGGTGTAATTGCTGTTATGGAAAATACGTTGCGCGATGCAGGAATGACTCCAGACATGGTAGATCATATTAACACACACGGAACTTCAACACCTCTTGGAGATGTTGCCGAATTGAAAGCTATTAGTCATGTTTTTGGTGCTCATGCTAAAAACATCAACATCAATTCAACCAAATCAATGACCGGTCATTTACTTGGTGCTGCAGGTGCGATTGAAGCAATTGCTGTAATTTTAGCCATGAAACACAGTATCGTTCCTCCAACAATTAATCACGAAGTTGTGGATGAAAACATCGATCCATCGTTGAATTTAACTTTAAACAAACCACAAAATAGAGAAATCAAAGTAGCTATGAGTAATACTTTTGGCTTTGGTGGACACAATGCTTGTGTGTTATTTAAAAAATTAGAAGAATAAGTTTTGCGATTACTAAAAAAAATATTTACCCGAAATTCCCGTCCTACAGAAGGCGGGAATTTTTTTGTTGCTATCGAAAAAATTGTTGGTTTTAAACCCTTAAATATAAAATTCTACGAAAAAGCATTCACCCATCGTTCTTCCAATAAAACCGATGATAAAGGAAATCCTTTAAATTATGAACGATTAGAATTTCTTGGCGACTCGATGTTGAGTTCTGTAATTGCGGCACATTTATATAAAGAAGCACCACTTGGAGATGAAGGTTATTTAACAAAAATGCGTTCCAAAATTGTGAGTCGTGAGCATTTGAATGAACTTGGAAGAGATTTACATCTTATTGATTATGTTGAAAGCAAAGTGCCATCTTCGCATTTTGGAGAAAATATTCACGGCAATATTTTTGAAGCTCTAGTTGGCGCCATTTTTCTTGATAAAGGTTATGCTGGTTGCGAAGAATTTATTCAGAAAAGAGTTGTTCTTCCTTATGTAGATATTGCTCGATTGGAAGGGAAAGTAATAAGCTATAAAAGTTTGGTTATAGAATGGTGTCAAAAAGAGAAAAAGCAATTCAATTTTGATGTTTTTGACGATAACGGAAACGATGGCAAACGTTATTTTGGAGTAAAATTAAGTATTGATGATAAAGTAATTGCAAAATCGAGAGCTACTTCTAAAAAGAAGGCAGAAGAAATTGCTTCAAAACGCGCTTATTTTGCATTTCAAGAAAAAATTAACAAAATTTAGTTCAAATTGTTATAAAACTACAACGTTTTCGTTTATAAAATATCGTTAATCTACTACTTCATTGGTGTTTTGAATTTTTATAAACACTATATTTACAACTTATTTTGGCACAAAATGGGTAATCTTAAACTATCTATTGAAGAATTTGAAGAAGTCGATTTTTTTATTATCGCCATTCACACACCATTAGAAGATTATCGATTAGCGTATTTTTTAAATCTGAATCTTGAGATTTTTTTAAGTAAAAATAAAAACGAGGTCGAATCTAAAGTAAAAGAAGGAAAAACGTCTTTTGTCCGATTCACTTTTGAAGACAAAGAAAAATTCATCAAATGGGATTTGGTTCAAAATAAAAATGAAATAGAACTTTCTGAAAACAACATTAATCAAGATTTGTTTTCGGGATTTAAAAATAAATTTACTGCCTCGGCTTTTTTATTGCCCGAATATAAAAAAGTAGATTATTTTCTTAAAATTGAAAATGCAGAAAAGGAAATTCAGATTGACACTATCGTTTCAAAAATAAATAGTATTGAAAGTATAAAAATGGTTTATGCAATCGATTCTGAAAAAATAAAATCAAAAAATAATTTAATTTTTTAAAAAATGCCAACAAGAAAAAAGACTAAAATTGTAGCCACGTTAGGTCCAGCTTGTAGTTCAAAAGAAGTTATTAAAAACATGGTAGATGCCGGAGTAAATGTATTTAGAATTAACTTTTCTCATGCCGATTACACCGATGTTAAAGAACGAATCGATATTATTAGAGCATTAAATGCCGAATACGGTTATACAACAGGAATTCTTGCCGATTTGCAAGGTCCAAAACTTCGTGTAGGAGTAATGAGTGAAGACGTTGTTGTAAATCCAGGTGATATTATCACATTTCAAACCGCAGAAGACGTTCCAGGAACCAAAGAACGTGTTTACATGAACTATAAAGAATTTCCAAGAGATGTAAATCCGGGTGAGAAAATTCTTTTGGACGATGGTAAATTGATGTTTGAAGCTCTTGAAACTAATGGAACTACCGAAGTAAAATGTAAAGTTATTCAAGGCGGACCATTAAAATCTAAAAAAGGGGTAAATCTTCCAAACACTAAAGTTTCGCTTCCGGCACTTACTAAAAAAGATATTAAAGACGCCCTTTTTGCTATTGAGCAAGATGTGGATTGGATTGCCTTATCGTTTGTTAGAACTCCAGCCGATTTAGAAGAATTGCAAGATTTAATTGCTAAAAATTCTGATCATAAAATTCCAATTATAGCTAAAATTGAAAAACCAGAAGCGGTAGAAAATATTGATAAAATTGTTGCTTTTTGCGATGGTTTGATGGTGGCTCGTGGCGACTTGGGAGTTGAAATTCCGGCACATGAAGTTCCTTTAATTCAAAAGAAATTAATTCATAGAGCTAAAACGGCTCGTATTCCTGTAATTGTGGCAACACAAATGATGGAAACAATGATTACAAGTTTAACACCAACAAGAGCCGAAGTAAATGACGTTGCTAACTCGGTTATGGATGGTGCAGACGCCGTAATGTTGTCTGGAGAAACTTCAGTTGGAAATTATCCTGTTCAAGTAATTGAAAAAATGACACAAATCATTGAAGCAGTAGAAGATTCTCCGCTAATTCAAGTACCATTAACGGCACCGCAAGTTAGAACAAAACGTTACATTACCAAGTCTATTTGCTATCATGCAGCGTATATGGCAAATGAAATTAAAGCAAAAGCAATTTCTACTTTAACCAATAGTGGTTATACTGCTTTTCAGATTTCGGCTTGGCGACCATCGGCACATATTTTGGTTTATACTTCTAACCGAAGAATTCTAACACAATTGAACTTACTTTGGGGTGTAAATGCTTTTTTCTATGATAAATTTGTAAGTACAGACGACACCGTAGAAGACATTAACCACATTGCTAAAGAAAACGGATATGTTAAAAAAGGTGATATTTTAATCAATCTTGCAGCAATGCCTGTTGTTGAAAAAGGAATGGTAAATACGTTGAGGATTTCTGAGATAGAATAGTTTTATATTTTCATTTTTATATACAAACCTCTGTTCTTTGTTGAAACGAGGTTTTTTTATTTTTAAAATCACGTAAAACTACTTTATCAAGAATAAT
>JAIFLT010000008.1:699-5002 GCA_020048955.1 Flavobacterium sp. | reverse complement strand
ATACAAACCTCTGTTCTTTGTTGAAACGAGGTTTTTTTATTTTTAAAATCACGTAAAACTACTTTATCAAGAATAATACCGATTATGTATTGCTTCACCAGTTCGCAAGCTCGGGTCAAAATAGCCCAATAAAATTGGACTATTTTCATACTAATCGTCATTATACAATAAACTTTTGGACTATTATATAAATATTATTGGTATAAACTTTTCAATAATTATAAATAAAATATTACTTTTAAAAATACGTTTTAGCTTTGATAAAAATAGTATTCATTTTAAAGAAATTAAAAATATTTAACTTATATTCGTATCTATGAAATAAAAAAACATAAAAATATAGCTTTTACTTAAAAAAACTCTGGTAAGAAAATCTCGAAAATTTAAACAGACAGAGTCAGATAGGTAAAGCTCACACTATTATAAAGGTGTGGGCTGTCCTGTTTTGTCTGTTGGGCGTTTCGAGATGCCTCTTACCTAAACAGTGCACGGTGCCACACCCTCTTTTTATAGGGCTTTATAGAATAGTAAGACTATTGCTTGAAAAGTATAGAAACTATAAAAAAAGCAAAACCTCTAATCTGCTGCATTGTTGAATTTTTTAAAAAAAGTCAAATCAATTATTATTAACCGATTAATTTTAAAAAATTATGAAAAACCAATTAAGAAAATTGCTAAATGTAGCATTATTGTTAAGTTTGATAGTTTTATCCAGCTGTGAAAAAGATTTGTATGATGAAGCCATTAAAGAAGAATCTAGAATTAAAGTAGATAAGTTTTCTCTAAAAGATTTAATCGAGTCTAATGAAAAAAAAATTGACATAACTTCTATAGAAGTTAAACTACTAAATGCAGTTGAAAAAGTAAAATCAAAAAATGAGGAAAACCGAATTCAGTATAATAGTGAAAACGGATATTATTTTGACGATGAAAATGGATTATTAATTACTAAAGAGGACTACCATTCTTACATATTTAAAATATATAGGGAACAGCATAATGATGTTTCAAAACTTGAGAATATTGTTTTCTCGCTAAATGAAAACGGAGAATTTGATTCATACATAATAAAATATGATGCTACCGAAGAACAGATTAGAGATAATGAATCTTTAGTTTTTGATATACTATCTGTTGATGAGCTAGATGTAGAAAATACGGAAGCAGGTAGGATTATTGTAATCGAATTTCTTAATTCTTTATGTCATACACCACCTGATTGCTATGGTAGTATTTGTGGTTTTGAACTAGTGTCATTTATGATGATAGAACCATATGAATCTACAACGGGTAATATAAATAACTTTCCTGATTATAATGGCGGAGGAATTAATCCAAGCATAGTAATGATTCCTAACTCTGGATATTCACCATTAACTAGACAATTTGTGAATAAATTAATTAGTAATCTTAGCATTGATTATTTTTATGCATTAAGTTTAGAAACTCAAGCATCCATTCTCGCTTATGTTGATTCTCTACCAACAAATGCCGCAAATAACGTAGTTGTAGCTTTTTTAAACCAACAAAATACTTTTTGGCTAAGTGATCAAACTCTTGCCACACAAACTAGCATTATTAATTATTTAATACAAAATAATTTTTCTACTGAAAGTGTTAGTTTTGTGAATGAAATTAAAAATTTAGCAGTTGCCGAAACAAATCAAGCTGATGTTTCTAATCTGGTAAACTTAACATTAATATTAAAAAATGCTGATGCTAATTTAACTGATGACGAATTTGCATTGTCTATCGATCCATACATTGATATTGACGCAGCAAACTACAATGCCATGAATCCAAACGATCCTTTATTAATGCATTTCTCAATACAATGTGCAGTTTTGAGAGCAAATCATCAAGATTGGAGTGACGCAAAAATTTATTGGGAAGCAAGTAAGGACTTAATTCATATTGCATTAGACGTTCTTGGATTAGTACCAGTTGTTGGTGAAGTTGCAGATTTAACTAATGGTGTTTTATACACAATTGAAGGCGATGGTGTAAATGCAACTCTAAGTTACGCAAGTGCTGTGCCAATAGCAGGTTGGGCAGCAGTTAGTACAAAATATGCAGTAAAAATTATTGATGCTTCACAGACAGCAACAACTATTGCTACTAAAGTAAAACTAACTTGGAAAGTAGTCGGAAATACAATCGAATTTGGTAGCAGAGGACAATTAAGAAAAGTTCTTGGTATCACAGCTAGTAACATTCAAGCGCATCATTTAATACCATGGTCATCACAAACAAAAATGGCAGTGCAAAAAGCTGCTAAATATGGGGGTGCATTTCACATGAATGAAGCATTAAATGGTATCGCTGTAGCTGCTTGGAGAAACCAACCAAATCATAACGCTTATAACGCTCTTATAGATTCAAAATTGGATACTTTTCGTGATTTATATCCCAATGCAACTCCACAAGAATGCTATAACTTTTTAACTGATTTAATTAATGACATTAGAACATGGGTAATAAATAACCCTAATTCTCACTTAAATGATTTAGTATTACCATAATGAGATATTTTGCAATTGAAAAAAGTTTGAATGAAAAAATAATGGGTAAAATTCCACAAATAAAGGAGTTTGTGCACAATTGTCATATTGACAATGAACCGAAATTTATTGATAAATTTACCTTTGAAGAAATCAAAATTCAGCCTATCTTGTCAAATGTTGTTTTGTATTCAGATGCAAAGCAAACTGATTTTATAGATGTTTATGGAAATATTGGATTTCTTTCTGGTCATTTAATAAGTAATAGATTTAAAGAAATATTAGATAAATTTAATACTTTTGGTTTTCAATATTTTAAAACTTATGTTATTCAGAATGGTCATAAGAATGAAAATTACTGGCAAACAAATAAATTTGATTTTGCATATCAATTTATAGATTTTGTAAAAACTTCTTTTTTATTTAAGTATAAAAATATTGATAAAAATGCTGTTAATGAGATTATACGTTTTAAAAGTATAGATGAATTTAAATCATTTACTGAACAAATTCGTTATCCAAAGTCGATTTTTTTTGATAATATCTTTTTTAATGATAATATGAATTTAGACTTTTTTTCTTTGCGTTATACTGATAGTGGTCAAAAAGGAATAGTTTCTGAAAGGTTAAAAAATGAATTAGAAAAAAATGATATTACTGGTATAGAATTTAGACCAATAGAAATTTCATTACAAGATTGGTTAAAAAGAGATGGTCCAAGAGACCAAATTTATGGTAGATCTTGGTAATTACAAAACAGGCAATAGAATTTTCTACTTACTTGTTTTATTAATTATTAACTTATAGTTTAATCTATGAAAAAAAATATTATTGTCCTTTTATTGTTTTGCAATGTAATGTTTTCGCAAAACAAAACAATAGTTCCAACCTCTGGAACTATTGTTTTTATTAAAGAAGAAAAGATATATGACAAAGATTTATACCTTAAATCTTTTAAAGAACTTAAGCCCAAAATGAAAAAGGCTATGATGGATGAGATTTACATTGAGCGTTTAACGGATGGTAAGAAATTAGATACTATAGCGTTAAAATCTGAAGTTGAAAAAATTATTGATAATTTAGAAATGATGATGTCACTCATTATTAACGAACCAAAAGAAGAAATAAAATTTTATAATGAGTTTAATAAAGACATCATTACTAAGTATTATACTATTGATGGAGAGCTAATAAAAAGTAAAATCATTATTAACAAAACTACATTAGAAATAAAAGACGAGAATGATGAATATGTAGAAATTGAAGAAAATGAAATTATTAAACTTACAGAATTTAAAAATGAAACTAGAGTAATAAATGGTTTTAATTGCTTTAAAGTTGTTTATAGTTACAAAGCTTCGAATAAAGAATTTGACTTTTTTTCTAATGCTATTTCAAATATTAGAGAAATATGGGTAACACAAGAAATAAAATGTAATTATCATCCTGTAATTAATGAGATAGAACTATTAAAAAAGTATTATCCTTTAGAAATTGTTGAATACTCAGAAGAATTAAAAGGACAAAAAACGACTTATAAACTAGAAAGTTATAACGTAAATTAACTCATAATCAAAAATTATTTAAATAAAAAATAAAAAAACATTAACAATGTTAAAAAAGGTGATATTTTAATCAATCTAGCAGCAATGCCTGTTGTTGAAAAAGGAATGGTAAATACGTTGAGGATTTCTGAGATAGAATAGTTTTAATTTTCATTTTTATATACAAACCTCTGTTCTTTGTTGAAACGAGGTTTTTTTATTTTTAAAATCACGTAAAACTACTTTATCAAGAATAAT
>JAIFLT010000008.1:0-682 GCA_020048955.1 Flavobacterium sp. | reverse complement strand
ATACAAACCTCTGTTCTTTGTTGAAACGAGGTTTTTTTATTTTTAAAATCACGTAAAACTACTTTATCAAGAATAATACCGATTATGTATTCATGCGAATCAAGAGTTAAAATATTAAGTATATAAAAGCTGTAAGAATTTTGCCAAATATATAAACTTGCAACCCTTTAGTAGACCTTACTTTGCTTGCTCTTTGAATGTCGGTTTTTTGAATTAGCCAATTAAACAAGGATTCTATCGGTTGTCTAACTCTTGATACTGCTGACGAAAACAAGTCATTTGCTGCTTTATCTCTATTTTTAATTTCTTAACATTGACCTTTTGCTCCTTTAATTGGTCTCATCATAATTGAGTTTTTTTTTTCTCTAATTCAGTAAAAAAATCTAGATTAACGTGAGTTCGATATACTGATTATCAAACTATTAAACTAATTATTTGAAAGATATTTCTTTGTTTTTTATTCTTTTATTAACCCTTGATTCGCATTAGTAATGAACAAATACTTAAAATCGTCCTTATTTATACTAATTGGAATTCTACTTGTACTTTTTAGCGCCTTTGGAAGTTTGTTGCCAATTCCTTTTGGTGGATTTATAAAGATTATTCTTTTGCTCGGCTTATGCTTAATTCTTTTTGGATTTTTCTCCTTAATTTTCAACCTTTTCGCAAAATAAAAAAAGCG
>JAIFLT010000156.1 GCA_020048955.1 Flavobacterium sp. | reverse complement strand
AAAACCAATCCAGTAATGGCAGCCGTATTGAGTGCTTCTCTTTTATCTATGGCTGGAATTCCAATTTTCTCTGGTTTCTTTGCTAAATTCATGTTGTTTACACAAACCATTCAAGCCGGATTCCTAATCGTTGTTATTGCTGGTGTTATTAATTCTATTATCAGTGTTGGATATTATTTCAAGCTAATTTTAGCAATGTATACTAAAGAACCAAGTGAAGATAAACAAAGCACTCCATTGGTGTATTATGCAGTGGGAATCGTTTCAATTGTATTAAACATCATCATCGGATTGTATCCATCTTTAGTTACAGATTTAATTAAATAGGAAGACTATTTTTAAAATACTCAAAACCATCAAAAGCCATTTTGGTGGTTTTTTATTTATCAACAATCGAAGTATTTAACAATTGTGAAATTCAATTATTGACTAAATTTACAACATGTATGCTTTAGTCGATTGTAACAATTTTTACGCCTCGTGCGAACGTGTTTTCCAACCTCAATATAATGGAAAACCAGTTGTTATTTTGTCTAATAACGATGGTTGTGTTATTTCTAGAAGTAACGAAGCTAAAGAAGTTGGTGTTCCAATGGGCGCGCCTGAATTTAAAATTCGTGAACTGATTAAAGAAAAAAACATCAAAGTTTTTTCTTCCAATTATCCTTTATATGGTGATTTAAGCAATCGTATGATGAAAACTTTAGAAGCATTTACTCCAAATCTTGAAATTTACAGCATTGATGAAGCGTTTCTAAACTTTGACGGAATGTCGATACCTAATTATCATGATTATGGAATTCAGATGAAAAAACGTGTGCAAAGATGGGTTGGAATTCCAGTTTGTGTTGGATTTGCACCAACTAAAGCACTATCAAAAGTAGCCAATAGAATTGCCAAAAAATTTCAAGACAGAACACAAGGAATTTATGTAATTGATACCGAAGAAAAACGTATCAAAGCCATAAAATGGACTAAAATTGAGGACGTTTGGGGAATTGGTCGCAGATTAACAAAAAAAATGATGGCGCATAATATTTTAACGGCTTATGATTTTACAAAACCTCAACACGAAGCATGGATTAGAAAAGAAATGGGCGTTATTGGTATGCGACTAAAATATGAATTAGAAGGAAAATCAGTTTTAGATTTAGAACCTATTCGGGAGCAAAAGAAAAGTATTGCTACTACTAGAAGTTTTCCGAAACAGATTTCAGAATTTGATGATTTACGAGAACGCGTGGCAACATTTTCTGCGGTTTGTGCCGAAAAATTGCGCAAACAAAAATCGTGCTGTCAAACGATAATTGTGATGTTGGTCATTGATAAACACAAATACCAATCGCAAAAATATTATTTCAACAAAGCGGTTACTTTGCCCTATGCAACCAATTCAACTTTAACAATTTCAACTGTTGCTATTTCTATGTTGAAAGATTTGTATAAAGGAAATGAAGGAATCAAATTCAAAAAAGCAGGTGTAATTGTTACTGAATTAATAGATGAAGATAAAAAACAGCTGCAATTATTTGAAGAAGAAAACCCGAAGCATTTAGCAATCATGAAAGCAATGGATTTTTTGAATGCTAAAATTGGAGATCGAAAAGTAAAATTAGGAACACAAAATTTGAATCTAACCTGGAATATGAAACAAAACCATTTGTCGCGAAGATTTACCACACAATTTAATGAAATTCTAGAAATACAATGTCACTAAAAAAAGAGCCTATATTAACATTCTTCCGACCAAACTTAGACAGCGAATTGAAAATACCTTACATAAAAGAAGGAGTTTCTGCTGGATTTCCATCGCCTGCAACCGATTTTATGGAAAACGGTATCGATTTGAATAAAGAATTATGTAAAAATCCATTATCTACGTTTTACATAAAAGTAAATGGAAATTCGATGATAAATGCCGGAATAAATGATAAAGACATTCTTGTTGTTGATAGAAGTTTAGAACCACAAAACAACAAAATTGCGGTTTGTTTCATCGATGGAGAATTCACTGTAAAACGAATCAAAACCGAAGAAAATTGTATCTACCTAATGCCTGAAAATAAAAATTACCAACCCATTAAAGTCACAGACGAAAATGAGTTGATAATTTGGGGAATTGTTACTTATGTGATTAAAATGAAAATAAAAATTACCAACCCATTAAAGTCACAGACGAAAATGAGTTGATAATTTGGGGAATTGTTACTTATGTGATTAAAAACTTATAATGTTTCTACCAAAAAACAGTATACAAAGCAGCCGTAACAGCAACAATCACAAGCATTCCTACGGTAAAACTTGGTGACATTTTGAACATCGTTTTATCTACTTCTAAACCATTGGTTGGAACTCCTTTTTTAGTTTCATAGATACTAATAAAGTACATTCCGATAACACAAATAAAGAATACAAATCCCATTCTATCAATAAACGGAATTTCATAAATACCATCGGCATTTGGCACTATAAATTATCATACAAAGGTGTTTCAATGTTAAATACTGCATTTGGTTTACACAATGGTTGGAATCCTTTTTGCCCGATATTGCCTCACAATACATTACTTTTATTGAAGTAGAGAATAGTAATAGTGCTTTAGTTTTCTTTAAACTTTGGAAAAATGCTGAAAATGTTTTTTATAAGATACCATCAAAAATTCCTAAACAATTTGGCAAAAATGCAATCATCATTAAAAAATTAATAAGTGGCTCTCCTATAGTAGAATCAAACGAAATAGTGTATCCGCATTTAGAGAAAAATGATTTTAATAACTTTGTAAAACTCGACAATTAGAATAAAAAAAGTAATTTTGAATAAATTATATAATTGATGAGAAAATATAAAAAATCTAGACAATTAAGAATTATTAAACTACTGAGAGATTTCCAAAATGGTTTAACTAAAACAGAAATCATTGACAAAATTGAAAAAGAATTAAAATATTCAGACGAAATTTTTAGTTATGTAGATATTACTTTTAAAAGAGATTTAAACGATATTAGAAATGATTTTAATATTGAAATTGTTTATAATAGAAAAGAAAATGTTTATAAAATAGATTCGTTAAAAGTTGATGATTCTAGATTAGATTTGATGTTGAATTCATTTAAAATATATAATACTTTTTTAGGTTTTGATACCTTGCCTGAACATATTATTCCTGAAAAAAGAAAATCAAATGGCTTAGATAATTTCGGAATAATTTCGGAAGCAATTTCAGAGAAAACGTATATTGAATTTGATTATTTCAAATACGATACCAATGAAAAAGTGCATAAAAAACTAAAACCCTTTGCCTTAAAAGAAAGCAAAAACCGTTGGTATTTGATTGGTTCTTATGAAAACAAAGAAGATTTTAGGGCTTTTGGTTTGGATAGAATTTCGAACTTGAATAAACTTGAAAATAAATTTAATAAATTTCCTGAAGTTAAAATAATTAACAACTATTACAAAGATTCTTTTGCAATGTTTACTGAAGGAGTGGCGGAACATGTTGTTTTAAGTTTTGATTTAAGAGATGGAAATTATATAAATTCTTATCCTATTCATCATACGCAAAAAAGTGAATTTAATAGTGAGAAAAACAGATATATTATTTCGCTCAATATTAAAATCACTTTAGATTTTATTATGGAATTAATGTCAAGAGCCTGGTCGTTGGAAGTAATTGAACCTTTGCATTTAAGACAACAATTGGCATTTATTTTCAAAGAAGCTCATAAAAGAAATCAAAAGAAATAGCTTATTTAAATTGAATTTTTATTGCAATTGCATAAGGTTTTGAATTTTTATTTGAGCAATTAATTACATAATATCTATACATTTGATTACAGGTTTCTGGAAAGATTGTGTTGATAACAATATGTTTTGGAATCTGTTTTATTTCATTCTTAATTTTAACTTTTTGATATTCAATAATATCAAATTGATTGATTAAAAAAAGCATAACTAATGAAAAAGTAAATTTTTTTTTCATGATAATATCTGTTTATGATTAAAATATTGATTAAAACTCAAGTATAAAAATTGCTTAAATAGTCATCAATTTCATTCAAATAATCTTTCATATTTTCAAACCTATGCGTTGATTCTTTATCAAGAATAATATGATTATTGTTATTGATAAATGTACCAGGAAGCAAATATTTTTGATTATTTATAATTGTATCTTTTTCACCTAATAAAATAATCGAATCGGATAGATTATCAATTTTTAATAGATGTTTTGCCATTTCTCTTGGTTTACCATCATAAACATCTAAAACATCAAATAACGGATTAATCAAGATCAATTTGATATAATTTGGCTTACAAAGTTTCCGTAATTGACAAGCAAAATTTGCACCTGTTGAACTCGCTATTACACAATCAACATCAGCAGAATTTTCATTTATTATTTGTTTCCATTCTTGAAGTTTTAAATTGATATCATCCGTAATTTCCCAAGATAAACATTCAATTTCTGGATAATGTTCTTTTAGTTCTAAATACTTTTTTGATTGATTTGAACCGTGTAATCCGTGTATATAATAAAGCTTTGTTTCCATTATAATTGATCTAAAATAGCTGCTAAATCTGAAAGTTTATATTCACCGTTTTTCAAAACATATTCGGCAATTTTTTCGGTTTGGTTCATCTTTTGTAAACCATTGTTGTTTCTAAAATAAAACTCGTTATTAGTCTCAATATCATAAAAACAAAATTTTCTATAGGAAGCTTTTACTACAATTATTGGAACCAGAACTTGATTAATTTTTACAAATCGAAAAGTGATTTTATAGTTGTGTTTTGGAAAATTTTTCAATATGTTTTGTTTTAATAATTTAGTACATTCTGTAATATTTTTATTCTCTAAACAATTAATTATTTTGCCATTAACAAATTTTCCGAGATAGACTTTACCGCCATCTGTGTTTAAAAAACTGGCAACATGAACTCTAATCGAATGCCAATCTAATTTACTTATAAATGTAGTGTTTTTAAGATTAATAACTTTAAAATCATTGGCAACTTTACTACAAAATAAATTAGAATCATCAATTTTAATTTTAGCGAAGTAAAAATCAAAAGGTGTTTTTATAATGGTAAAAGCAAGAATTGAGTTATAGCCTGATTTGTTTTTTTTTCTAGTAAACATCTTTACATGTTCTTCTTCTTTGGAAATGTCAATTTTTGAATATCTATAATAACCATATTCTCTAATCAATGAATTTTTTAAGTTTTCAATTTTTTCTTCAGTTAGGTTTTGAACGGCATAAATCAAATATCTATCTTCTGCTTTATCTAGTTTATCCATGTAATCAATTGGTTCATTTACAACCATATAAATTGCAATTCCATCAATTCCAAAATTATTTTCGGTAAATGAAACCGAATATTTATTAAAATATTCAAGTTTAATTTCTTCTTCAATAACTTTATCTTTTTGTTTGAAAACTATTTTTTTTCCTTGTTGCAATAATTGAACATAATATTCCAAATAAGCAAAAGCTCGTTCTCTTGCTTCTAACGGATTAACATTCATAAAAGTATGTTCTATGTAGTCAGAATCATTTTCGGTTCTTCTGCCTTGAACTACATAATAAATAGTCGGTTTTAATGATTTGTTTGTGTCCATAATTTTTTATTTTGTATGATATTAAAGATTATTTACAATATTTTGAATACTATTTGAATATCTACTGTTTTGCATATTCAAATAACTAACTATTCTTGAGGTTTTATTCATTGAATTAATTCCATTTCTATCTCTGTAATAAAAATTATTATTGGTTTCGTTGTCATAAAAACTAGGAGTTACAAATGTTTTAAACACAATAACCACAATCAAAGCATTATTAATTGTAATAAATTCAAAAGAAAAATAATTTTGATGCATTGGAAAATAATTTGTTATATTTTCATCTAATATTGTAGCTATTTCAGACAAACTTTTTCCTTCAAAAACAGAACTAATAGTGTTGGTGTTTTTAATATTTCCTAGAAAAATATAGCCGTTACCTGTATTCAAAAAACTACTCACATGAGTTCTAATATTGTGCCAGTCTAAAACGTTGATAAACGAAGTGTTTCTATGAAAAACTGTTTTCAAAACATATATTATTTTTCTATTAAAAAGGTTAATAGCAGAAGTGTTAAAATCGGCTGTTTTAAAATCAAATGGTGTTTTTAAAACTTCTTTTTCATCTGGTAAAAATTCAATTTCTACATTTAAGCAAATTTTAATTACCCGTTCTTTAAAAGTTGTCTCTATATTCAAATATTGATACAAACCAAATTCTCTAACCAACGCATTTTTCATTTCCGCTATGATTTCAATAGTTGTGGCAGTTTCAACGTGCAATAAAAAACGCTCTTCAGTTTGAACCGTTTTGTCGTTTAAAATAGTTGTGTTATTAATTACTAAATACAATCCAACACCACGATTTTCAGTGTTTTGTTTGGTTTTTGAAACCATAAAAACATTAGAATCATCCAAAATATAATTGGCTTTTATTTTAAAACTAACAGCTTCTTTTTGTTGTAGTTTTACTAACTGAATGTTATATTCAAAAAAATCAAAAGCCTTTTTTCGAGCAATTAACGGATTATCATGAACAAATTTTTCATTGAAAACACTTCCGTTAGGTTTGATACTTGTACCTTGAATTACATAATAAATTAAAGGTTGATTGTTGTTTGTTGTATCCATAATTGTATAAAGGTTTAAATTTTATACAAAGGTATTTTGACACAAGCTCATTTAGTGATACAGAAAAAAATAGTTGTAAAAAAAACCGCTTTTAGTAGCGGTATATTTGTATAGAGTATTATCTGTTTTTCTTTTGAAGATTTTCTTTTGAAGACATTAATTGCAAATGTAATTTATTACCTAAAAACAATAAGTCATTTGTTAATAGTTGCATATCATTGTAATCTAAAACTTGATCATCTATAATTTGATTTCCTATAAAAGCTAATTGTTTTACTGCTTCTTTGCCAGATTTAACTAATCCTTTTTCTTTTAAAATGGAAGTTAATTTTGATAAACCAGTTAATTCTTTTTTATGCAACAATAAAATATCTTTCATTGGAAAAATATGGTCAATAGCAACATCTCTTAACGAATTTGCTTTAAATAAATCAAATTTACCTTCTTCACCAAGTTCTGTAAAAACATTTCCAATTAAACTAAAATCATCCAATTTAGCTGAAATACTACATTTAACTTGATTACTTTCATCAATTAAAAGACTTTCTATGTTTTTAAGTAAGTAAAATGAGTTATTGCTAGAATTATAGATTTTAATATTTTCTATTTGGTCGGAAATAAATTTATCAAATATTTGCTTTGCATCATTTTTATAAAATATTTTTTTTATTAATCTTATTGGAAAATAAACATCACCATATAATCTGTCTTGAGTAATCATTCTAAATCTAAAATTCGAAATTAAGGATTCTTTATCAATTTCAAATTTAGTTTTATATTCTTCTTCTATTTCTCTTCTAAATTGAATTATGTCTTTATCTTCTTTTGCAAGAATAACATCTTCTATTGCAATTTGTTTTTTTAAATATTCTGGTATATATACTTCATTATCATAAGGATTATCAAAGATATCCAACAAAAAATATTTATATTCTCTTAAACCTGCACAGTATTTATTTTTTATAGTGATATCAGAAAATTTTAAAGTTAAGTTTATTGAAATATCAAATAAATCTTCTAATTCATCTCGAAAATTATCTTTATAAAAAATATCTATCGATCCGAAAAAATCTTTTTTTAGGTATAGTCTTATTATATGTTTATGGGCAGAAGAAACATAACTTGCATAAGAATTTGCAGAACCAATTGAATAATCTTCCTCATTAATTAAATAAGAAATAAATTCTTTTCTCAGGAAAAAAGTTGAATCTAAATTAGACTTCCCATCATTATCAATTAATATTTCATTTAAAAATAATAAAAAATTACGTTTTCCTAAAATTGCTTTTGGAATTCCATTACTTGTTTTCTTGTTATAAATATTAAATGTGTCATCTTTTAATATTAATTTTGAATGTATTTCTTCAATTTGTATTTCTGAAAAATTTTTTATATCAATTTCAAATGGTTTAATTTGGTAACTTTTATAAAATTCTTCATTAATTTCTAATAATTTATCTTTAAAAAGTTCTTTATCATTTTTAAAATTATTTTTTAAATAATTGGAACCATTATTTTCTTTATTCTTAATATACCAGTCAATAAATTCATTAATAATTATATTTTTCATATTTTCATATTTTTTAAATTTCCACACAAAGATACTTTTACTAAGTATCAAATAATGATATTAAATTAAATTTCTCACCAACACGCTCAATCTTAAACATCAAAGATACGCAATTAACAACATTATTTAAAAGCTATATTAGCGGTTATTTAGGGTTATCTGCATAATTATCAGCACTCTATGCAGATTTTTGATTGTTAATTTTTCTAAATTATCTTCTGGTTTTGACAATCAAATTGAATCTTCAAGTAATTATAGATGTATCCAAAGATTTTTTGCTCAAGTAGAACTTTCTATGTAACTAATTTCACAATCTAAAAAATTGATTAAAGAAATATTGAAAATATAGCTTATTGAAAAGGATAAACGTATTGAAGAAAAAGACGATATTATAAAAGAGCTAAAAGAGACAATACTAGATTTAAGAAAGAATAAGTCATAACAAAATGAAGTTTGTAAAACAAATAAAGCTTCTATGTGTAATTTTAGAATTTTAACTAGATTTAAGAAAGAATAAGTCATAACAAAATGAAGTTTGTAAAACAAATAAAGCTTCTATGTGTAATTTTAGAATTTTAAATGACTTACGGAAACTAAAATAATGCTTCGGGAATATCAATAATGACTTACTGTGGTCTTGCTTAATCACCACTTCGAGAAGCAGCGGAACGATCTGTGATATTTTCATCTTTTTTAATATGCTTTTCTACCAAAAAACAGTATACAAAGCAGCCGTAACGGCAACAATCACAAGCATTCCTACGGTAAAACTTGGTGACATTTTGAACATCGTTTTATCTACTTCTAAACCATTGGTTGGAACACCTTTTTTAGTTTCATAGATACTAATAAAGTACATTCCGATAACGCAAATAAAGAATACAAATCCCATTCTATCAATAAACGGAATTTCATAAATACCATTAGCATTTGGCACCGCAAATCCCATCGGATTTAAGAATGATAAATCAACGAAAGCTGGCATGAATTTGAATATTATTGAAAGAATAAATCCGCCAATCGTTGCAAACAAAGCGGCATTTGAAGTAGTTTTTTTCCAAAAGAAACCCAAAATAAACATGGCAAAAACTCCTGGACTTACAAAACCAGTATATTCTTGAATGTATTGAAAACCACCTTTTTTGTCTATCCCTAAAAATGGTGCTACAACAACAGCAATAATCATTGCCGTAATTATTGTTAGTTTTCCAATGCTTACTAATTTTTTCTCGCTTGCCTCAACATTAATTTTTTCTTTATAAACGTCTAAGGTAAAAATCGTTGCTATACTATTGGCTTTTCCTGCCAAAGAAGCTACAATTGCTGCGGTCAATGCTGCAAACGAAAGTCCTTTTAAACCAACAGGTAATAAATTTAATAAAATAGGATAAGCTCGGTCTGGGTTTACACTTCCGTCTTGAAGCATTTCGGTTTGAAAATGTCCGTTTTGATATAAAACATAAGCAGCAATTCCTGGTAAAACAACAATAATTGGCATTAATAATTTTAAGAAAGCGGCAAATAAAATTCCACCTCGAGCGGTTTTCAAATCGGCACCTAAAGCTCTTTGAGTAATGTATTGGTTGCAACCCCAATAATTCAAATTGATAATTAACATTCCACCAATTAAAACAGAAAGTCCTGGTAAATCCATATAATTTGGATTGGATTTATCAAAAATCATATGGAAATGGTCATCTGCTTTGTCTCGCATAATAGTAAATCCATTGATAACTCCATCAGAACCAAATTCGGTAGCTACTAAATTTAAAGCTAAATACGTGGTAATCAATCCGCCTAATATTAAGAAAAACACCTGAATAACATCGGTGTAACCAATAACTTTCATTCCTCCAAGGGTTATCATAACTGCAAAAACCGCTAAGAATATCATACACAAAGTAATATTCAAACCAGAAATACTACTAATTGCTAAAGCGCCTAAATATAATATTGACGTAAGATTTACCAACACATACAACAACAACCAAAAAACAGCCATAATCATTGCAACATTGCCATTATACCGCTGTTTTAAATATTGCGGCATGGTGAATATTTTGTTTTTGAGATATACTGGCATGAAGAAAACCGCAACGATTACCAAAGTAATTGCTGCCATCCATTCGTAAGTAGCAATGGCTAATCCCATTTTGAAACCGCTTCCGCTCATTCCAATAAACTGCTCTGCACTGATGTTACTTGCTATTAAAGACGCTCCAATTGCCCACCAAGTTAGTGAACCTTCGGCAAGAAAATAATCGTTACTACTGGTTTGTGCTTTCTTTTTTCGGTTGTAAATCCAAAATCCGTAGCCTACGATAATGATAAAATAGAGGAAAAAAACAATATAATCTTTGGTTGCTAAAGTTTGCATAGTTAGTTGGTTTTAGTTTTATAATGTTGGTTAGGTAATTCTCTTAAAATTGCAGCACTTTGCTCGGGTGAAATATCCCGTTGTGCTTCGGCAAGCATTTCATATCCTACCATAAATTTCTTCACGGTAGCACTTCGCAATAATGGTGGATAAAAATGCATGTGAAAATGCCATTCCGGATGTGAAACTCTATCGGTTGGTGATTGATGAATTCCTGCCGAATAAGGAAAAGACGTTTCAAACAAGTTATCATATTTAACAGTAATCGCTTTCAAAATTTCTGAAAATGCTTTAGTTTCGTCATTGGTCATTGCTATGATATTTCCAAAATGTCTTTTGCTGATAATCATGGTTTCATAAGGCCAAGTTGCCCAAAACGGAACCAAAACAACAAAATGATCATTCTCAATAACAACCCGTTCTTGTATACTTAATTCTTGCTCAACATAATCTTTTAATAAACTAGATTGATTTTTATCGAAATACACACGAAGGTTTTTCTGAGTTTTTTCTATTTGTGTAGGTAAAGACGATTGTGCCCAAATTTGACCATGCGGATGTGGATTGCTGCAACCCATGACGCTTCCTTTATTTTCAAAAATTTGAACGTAATTGATAAAATCTTGACTTCCCAATTCAATGTATTGCTCTTTCCAAACTTTTACCACTTTTTCAATATCTGAAACTTCCATTTCGGGTAACGTGAGATTATGTTTTGGTGAAAAACAAATGACTTTGTTGATTCCTCGCTCTGGTTTTAACTGAAATAAATGGTTTAAATTATTTTCAAAATCGACCTCATCACGCAACAAAGCAGAAAAATCATTTTCAAACACATAACAATCAGTATAATTGTCATTTTTTATACCATTTGAACGAACATTTCCTGAGCACAAATAGCAATTCTCATCGTGTTCTGGACGATTGTCTTCTGCAATTTTCTCGTTCTGTCCTTGCCATGGACGTTTTGCTCGATGTGGCGAAACCAAAATCCATTCGTCTAGCAAAGGATTGTATCGTCTGTGTGGATGTTCGTTATGATTGAAGTTTTGCATATCTTTATTTTGACACGAATTATCACCAATTAATTAGTAAATTTTACGAATTCAATGGTATTATTTATTTTTATATTCTGTTGTTCCCTTGGATATTTTTACTTTGTATGATTTTAAATCTATTCCAAATTTAGAACGATATTGCGCTGAAATTTTGTCTATAAGTTCCTTTTCTGAACCTTTTTCTACTAGGTTTATAGAACAGCCACCAAAACCACCACCCATCATTCTTGCTCCTAAAACAGAAGTTTCATGGGCTATAGCATCAACTAAAAAATCTAATTCCTCACAACTCACTTCATATTCTTTAGACAAACCGTGATGCGTTTCTGTCATTAAACTTCCTAATCTATTAAAATCAGAATTTTCTAAAGCATCGACCGCATCTTGAACGCGTTTAATTTCTTTTACCACAAAATGACATCTTTTGAAAACGATTTCTCCTAGTTCATTTTTAAGAGCATTTACCATTTTTTCTGTACAATTTCTGAAGGTTTTTACTTCTGGGAAATGACTTTTTATAATGGCTAACCCCTGTTCAACCTCGTTTCTTCTATCGTTGTAACCTGATGTTAAATGGGTGTGTTTTACATTGCTGTCTAATAAAAGTAATGAATATTTTTTAAAATCAGCTTTATGGTATTCGTATTGCAATGTGTTGCAATCGAGTTTGATAACTTTATTTTTTTTGCCAAAAACCGAGGCAAATTGATCCATAATACCACAATTTACACCTACAAAAGTATGTTCCGATTTTTGACCGATAAGGGCAATTTCTTCTTTGGTTAATCCTAAAGTAAACATTTTATTGAAGGCATAAGCAAATCCACATTCCACGGCTGCCGAAGAAGAAAGTCCCGACCCAATGGGAACAGAACTACTAAAAACAGCATTAAATCCGTTATCGAATTGCTTTTGTTCTTTTAGTTGTTGCAAAACACCAAGAATATAATTAATCCACATGGTTTGATTTGGAACTAAAGTATCCTTCAAATTAAATTCGAAAACTTCATTCAAATCTTTGGCTATGATTTTACAATCGGAATTTTTATTGGCTGATATTGCAATACAAACATATTTATTAATTGCAGCTGGCAAAACAAAACCATCATTATAATCAACATGTTCTCCAATAATATTGATTCTTCCTGGAGAAAGGAAAATATGCTCAGGTTTATTTTGAAAGGATTTTTCAAAATGTTTTGTGGTGTTTTGTATTAATTTTTTTTTCATTTTATGCTGAACTTGTTTTTTACTGAGTTTATTTCAGAATCTATTTCTTTTGATTAATTGCTACTTCCGTTGAACGCAATCCGTTTGATTCTACTTCTAATTTTATATCACTAAATGTTTTTCCTGCTTGAATAATTATTTGACATTTTCCGTTAAAGGCACTTCTTTTTTTCCAAGCTCCATCGCATTTATCGGCTTCATGAGAACTTGGATCACCATTGCCCACACCAATAATTTTAGCATCACCAGTTAGTTTGAAATAAACCATATTATTAGCATTTGGAACTTCTCTTCCTTTATCATCAACAATGGAAATATTCACAACAACACCATCTTTTCCGTCAGCTAAAACAGTAGATTTATTTGCAATTGCAATAACTTTTGTAGGGTTATTTGTAGTTTCAACTTTTGAAGTTAATATCCTTCCGTTTTTATAAGCAACTGCTTCTAAAGTTCCTGCCTCATAGTTGACCTCCCATTGCAAATGGCTGTTTCTTGGCATCACTTTTTTACCTAAGCTTTTTCCGTTAAGAAATAATTCCACATCGTCAGCATTGGTATTAACCCAAACTTCAATTGGTTTTCCTACTTTCTCTGGCCAATTCCAATGTGGTGAAATGTGAAGAATATCTTCATTGGTCCACCAACTTTTATAATAGTAATAAATGTTTTTTGGAAAACCACAAACATCTAAAATTCCGAAATGCGAACTGATATTTGGCCATTTATAGGGTGTTGGTTCGCCACGATAATCAAATCCTGTCCACACAAAACCGCCAAGCCAATAGTCATTTTCGGCAGCCAATTTCCACCAAGTTTCGGCTTTACTTGCCCACCAAGGATACGTGATGTCTTGGTCTGGAACATAAGCTCTAATTTCATCTTTTTCATAAATTCCACGAGTTGTTACGGTACTTCCCATTTCGGTTGTACTTCCCATTTCGGTTCCAAGCAATGGTTGATTGGGATGATCGCGATGATAATCGGCAACGGCATATTCTCGATAATTAAATCCACGAATCGGAATTACTTCATTTACACCTTTATAATCATTTGCCATATCGGCAGCATAAGTTGAAGTTCGAGTTGGGTCTAACGCTTCTTGAATGGCTAAAAGTGTTTGCGCAATTCGTTTTCCGTAGTCATTTGTTTGAATATTTTGTTCTTCATTGCCAATGGACCATAAAAAAACAGAGACATGATTTCTATCGCGTTTAAGTAATCGTTTAAATTGGTTTATATATTCTGGACTGCTGTTTAGTAAACGTTGCTCGTCTAAAACTAACATTCCTAGGCTATCACAAGCTTCAAGAAGTTCTGGTGTTGGTGCATTATGACTGGCTCGATAAGCATTGGAACCCATTTCTTTTAGTAATTTTATACGATAATATTGCATAAAATTGGGTAAAGCACTTCCTATTCCAGCATGGTCTTGGTGATTGTTTGTTCCTTTAATTTTGATTTTTTTTTCGTTTAAGAAAAAGCCTTCTTTGGCATCAAATTTAACCGTTTTAATTCCGAAACGTGTTTTGGTTTGATGCACCGTTTGGTTACCTGATTTTATTACAGAAATAACTTTGTACAAATACGGATTTTCAAGGGACCAAAGCGTAACGTTGTTCAAGTTCAAATTTTGCTTAATGGTAGTTTTTGAAAAAACCGAAAGTGCTATTTTTTGTTCCGAAGTTTTACCCAATTGTTTACCATTTCTATCTGTGATTATGGAATAAACAAAAGCATTAGAAGGTTGTAGATTTTTATTTTCAACTTCCGTTTCAATAGTAATAGTTGCGTTTTTACCGTTTACTTTTGAATACACAAAAACACCATCATTTGGGATGAAAATTTTATCAGTTACATGCAACCAAACGTGTCTGTAAATTCCGGCACCTTCATAAAACCATCCTTCATATTGTGTAGCATCCACTCGAATTACAATAACATTATCGCCTTCAAAATTTATATAATCTGAAACATCATAAGAATTGCCAACGTATCCGCTAAAATTAGTACCTATATAAAATCCGTTAAACCAAATTTCGGCATTTCTATAAATTCCATCAAATTGAAGTTCGAATCGTTTTCCGTCGTCTTTTTTATCGATAGAAAAATGTTTGCGATACCACCCAATACTCGTTTCAGGATAGGCACCTCCAACAGGTTTGTAACCGTGACTGTCCATTTCAACTTGGTCAGATTTTACAAAAGGAAGTTCGACAACCCAATCGTGTGGAACGTTGATTTTTTTCCATGTGGAATCTACAAATTTTGGGTTTACAATGGTAGTTGCATAGACATTAGACTTGTGAAGCAACGCTGTTTTTCCATAGTCGAAATCTTTGGAAACATCAGCCGCATTTCCAAAATGAAATTTCCAATCTTCGTCTAAACTAATTTTTTTCTGAGCAAAAGCTGTACTTAAACTCATCAGAATTAGAACAAAATAGTATATTTTTTTCATCGTAATTATTCTTTAAATGCATCTAATGCTGGTGATGGTTTTCCGTCAGCTTGCCATGCGCTCAAGCTATAACCACTCCATGATTTTGCTCCTTGTGGTTCCCAATACATCACTCCCAAACCTCTTTTATTTGGAACTTTTTTAACGGCTTCAAGGGTAGCTTTTAGTAGTTCAAAAGTGTTTTGTACTTTATCGTCTTCCCCTCCAACCTCAACAATCATAACCTCTTTATTATAACGCTTTACCATATCGTTAAGATTGAATTCTAAGTTGGCAATGGTTTCTGAATAATCTTTTTTTATCCAATAAGGATAATAAGAAAGTCCGATGATGTCATATTTTACCTTTTGAGCTTTAGCATTGTCGAAGAACGTTCTAAATTTTGTATTGTTATTTCCTTCATCAACGTGAACAATTACTTTGATTTTTTTATCTACAGCTTTCACAGCATCATAACCTTTATTTAAAAGTTGCCCAAGTTGATTCCAGTTATCGGTGCTTCCTTCGGGCCACATCATTCCTCCCGGAATTTCGTTACCCACTTGAACCCATTCTGGAGTTACACCTGCATTTTTTAAAGCAGAAATTACTTCAAAAGTGTGATTGTAAACATCATTTAATAATTCTGGGAAACTGTGATTTTTCCATGCAGCAGGTTTATTTTGCTTTGCAGGATCGGCCCAAGAATCGGAATAATGAAAGTTAATCATTACACGCATACCCATTTTATGAGCACGCAATGCCATGGCTACTGTTTCTTCTTTACTACAATGCCCGCTTGCTTTATCTTGATTTGGATTTACCCAAACACGCAAACGAATAGAATTCATACCTCTATCTTTTAGTAATTGAAGACATTCTTTTTCGGTTCCGTCTTGGTCGTAAAATTTATATCCTGTGGCTTCCATTTGAGGCAACCAACCTACATCGGCACCTTTTGCGAAAGCAGCTTTATCTGCAGTACAAGATGATAAAATGAATGCAATTGATACTATGTAAAATAAATATTTCATGATTAATTTTGGCTAAAAGCATCTATTACAGGAAGTGCATTATTATTAAAATCCCACAACGCTTGATTTTCCCAAGAAGAACCATTTGTAGATTGAGTTCCTCTAAAAGCCACACATTCTGAACCCCAATAGCAAAAACCAAGTCCGTGAGAATTTTGTTTTACTATATTTTTTATGGCTAATACAAAATTTTTCTGACCCTCATTGGATGCTGGATAGGTTGTAATTATTTGATCGGTTTGTCCTACAATATTATTGGTCCAATCGTTCCAATTAAGTGTAAAAGGATAAGCTGTTTCTGCAATAATGATTTTTTTGTTGTGTGTTTGTCCTAAAGAAGTAATGGTAGCATTTACATCTGAAAGACTTTTTCCGTGCCAAATGGGATAATACGACAACCCGATATAATCATAATTTATAGCACTCATTTTATTGAAAAACCATGTGGCTCCGTTTCCAATTCCTGCGTAATGAAGCATTATTTTTGTAGATGGTTTTTGTGTTCTAATTTTGGTACTTATGGCAGTAATCAATTGCAAACTCTGACTTTCATTATTTATTAAATGTCCTTGAGGCCAAAGCAATCCGTTATTTATTTCATTACCTATTTGGATAATATCAGGATTAATTTCTGTTAATATAGTTGACGTATAATTTTCGGCTGCTGTTTTTAAATCTGTAAAACTTAAACTTTGCCAATCTGCAGGAGTTGTTTGATGGCCTGGATCTGCCCAAGTATCAGAATAATGAACTGAAAGCCAAACTTTAAATCCGGCATTTTTGGCTCTTGTTGCAAATGTTTTTACTTCGTTAAAAGTTGATTGATTTACGGTTGGATTTTTCCAAAGACGTATTCTTATAGTATTACATCCTGCATTTTTAAGGGTTGTCAATGCGTCTTGAACTATTCCGTTATTTTTATAAGTTATTCCTTCACTTTCAATTAAAGGCAAATAGGACATATCAGCGGCACGAATAAAATCATCCGTTGGATTTGTTAATGGGTTTTGTTGCACCTCATCACTTGAAGAACATGACACTAATGAAATACAAAAAAGTAAAATAAATAGCTTTTTCATATATGTAAAATTTGATTTGTTAGTGGTCATATATGGAATCACCTTATCCTCATCGGTGTTTATCTCACAATTGTTTTTGTTTTTCATCGGAGTTCGATGATTTTCAATTGTTTGCAACAATCTTTTTGTTAATGGTGATTTCATAGGTTATATTTTTTCAAATTTGAAGGTAGTTTTATGATTATGGGTTTCGCCTTTTTTCAAAATTGCATTCGGAAAATGTTCGTGATTAGGTGCATCAGGAAAATTTTGTGCTTCAAAACAAATACCACTTTCTGAATGGTAATTTGCATTTTCCTTTCCTTTTATTTGATTAAAACAATTCCCTCCAACATAAATATGAATGGCAGGTTGGTTGGTAAAAACCGACATTTTTAAATTATTTTTTTTACTTATTAAAACAGCCGAAACAGCATCATTATCATTTAATACAAAGGTAGTATCAATCTTAATTGGGCATTTTTTAGTTGAACTAAAATCTAATGAACTTCGATCAATTTCAAAAAATCTACCTGTTGGAATGTTTGCAATATTGGTCTCTAAAGTTTTGTGTGAATTTACAAATAAATCTTGATTTACAATATCTTTAGAATGTCCGTCTAAGTTAAAATAACTATGTTGTGTGAGATTTATGATGGTATCTTGGGTAGATTTTGCTATCATATCTACTCTCAATTCGTTTTCTTCAGTTAAATTATAGGTAACTTGTGTAGTTAATTTTCCTGGGAAATTTTCTTCATTTGTAGCACTAATATATTCCAAGGTAATAGTGTTTGTTGTAACATTTTTAACGTTCCATAACGCTTTACTGAATCCATCAACTCCTCCATGTATTTGATGAACGCCATGGTTTTTAGTAAGCTCAATTTTATCTCCATTTAAAATAAATTCAGCATTGTTTATTCTTCCGGCATATCGTCCTACAATGGCACCTATATAGGGAGCATTTGGTAAATTAAATGATTGGATATAATCTTCTAAAGTTTCAAATCCTAAAACAACATCAATTTTTTTACTTTTAGAAACAGGAACTTTTATTGAAGTAATTACCGCTCCATAGTTGATAACTTCTACTTCAAAACCATTTTTATTGGATAATTTATAGCAAAATACTTCTTTATCACTAGGTAAATAACCAAAAGATTTGTCTTTTTTTGTTTCCTTAAAATGTGAATTACGAATTTTTAACATCGATATTTTATTAATATAATATCAAAAGTAAAAAAATACATTACAAAACCATACCAGTGCCTACCAGTTTTTATGTAACTTGCCACCAGTTAATTTATTTCACATGAAAATTATTACTGTAGACAACCATTCTAACTTACCTAAGTACAAACAAATTGTCTTTTCAATAGAGGTAGCAATTTCTGAAAATCGATTGATAAAAAACGACAAATTACCTTCGGTTAACAAAGTTAGTTTAGAGTTTTCTATTTCAAGAGATACGGTTTTACTAGCTTATGATGAGCTCAAAAAACGTGGAATTATTTATGCCATTTTAGGAAAAGGATATTATGTAAAAAGTGTAGAGTTTAGTTTTGAACAAAGAATATTTTTACTTTTTGATGAGTTAAACATTTTTAAAGAAGACATTTATAATTCCTTTTTGGAAAAGATGAACAACACAGCCCAAGTTGATATTTTCTTTCATCATTTTAATAAAGAGATGTTCAAAAAATTAATAAATGAAAGTAACGGAAACTACTCAAAATATATCATTATGCCCACAAATTTAGTAGGTGTGGCAACATTGATAAAAACTCTTCCAAAACAAGATGTTTATATATTAGATCAAACAAATTCAGATTTGAAAGATTATCCTTCCATTCATCAAAATTTTGTAAAAGATATCTATGAGGCTTTATTAAAAGGAAAACAACTGATTGACAAATACAAAAAGTTAATATTAATCTTCCCAGGATTTAGGGAACCTTTAGGAATGAAAATTGGTTTTGAAAAATTCTGTAATGACAATGATTTGAATCATGAAGTTATTCATCAATTTGAAGAAAGGGATCTTCAATATGGTGAAATTTATGTAATTCCAGACGATAGAGATTTAGTAAAAGTCATAGAAAAATCGAAAACACAAAATTTAAAATTAGGTATAGATTTCGGAATCATTTCCTATAACGATACACCCCTAAAAAAAGTTGTAGCAAATGGAATTACAACTATCTCTACAGATTTTAAGGAAATGGGTAAACAGCTTGCAGAGATGATTTTAGAAAATAAAAAAGTTCAAATAGAGAATAAAAACAGTTTGATTATTAGAAATTCTTTGTAAAAAAAAAGCTTCTAAAAAAAATCAGAAGCTTTTCAAGTACCCGGAGCCGGAGTCGAACCGGCACGGTTTCCCACAGGTGTTTGAGACCAGCGCGTCTACCAATTCCGCCATCCGGGCAAAATTTAGATGGGTTAATAAATACTAATTTTTAGAAAAAATTAATTAAATATATGCCATCCGAGCTACTTTATGAATGGATATAAATACTAATTTTTAGAAAAAATTAAATAAATATGTGCCATCCGAGCTTAGCAGACAGAAATAACAACAGTTATTTCATCGCATTAAAATTGATTAAAAAAACCAATTTGTTTTAACACGTTACAAATGTAAAAAATTTTAATTCATATTTTAAAGAAAATAGTTAAAAATATCCTTTCAGACTCGGATTTTATTTCTAAATTTGCACCTCGTTAAAACGACACACAACTAACTAACTACATTTGAGGCATTTAAATTCATTCTACTCTTATAAAATTTAAGGCAAATTAGAATTAAAATAGCTCAAATTAAAACAACAAAATTAAAATGTCACATTTAGAACCAGAAGCAAAAATATTTGCCTGTTCACAAAGTGTTCATTTAGCTGAGCAAATAGCCAAAAACTATGGAATTCCGCTAGGCAAAGTAACGTTCTCAAAATTTAGTGATGGAGAATTTCAACCTTCGTTTGAAGAATCTATAAGAGGATTACGCGTCTTTATTGTTTGCTCTACATTTCCAACAGCAGACAATTTGATGGAGTTATTATTAATGATTGATGCCGCAAAAAGAGCTTCGGCAAGACATATAACACCAGTAATTCCTTACTTTGGATACGCAAGACAAGACAGAAAAGACAAGCCAAGAGTGCCAATTGGAGCAAAACTAGTAGCAAAATTACTAGAAACAGCTGGAGCAACTAGAATTATGACTATGGATTTACACGCCGATCAGATTCAAGGTTTTTTTGAAAAACCAGTAGACCATTTATTTGCTTCAACTATTTTCTTGCCTTATGTTAAAAGTTTGAATTTAGAAAATTTGACAATCGCATCACCAGATATGGGCGGTTCCAAAAGAGCTTATGCTTATTCTAAGTTTTTAGAATCAGACGTTGTTATTTGCTACAAACAAAGAAAAGCAGCTAATGAAATTGGTTCTATGGAATTGATTGGCGATGTAAAAGGAAGAAACATTGTTCTTGTTGATGACATGATTGACACAGGAGGAACATTGGCAAAAGCAGCCGATTTAATGATTGATAAAGGCGCTTTGAGTGTAAGAGCAATTTGTACTCACGCCATTCTTTCGGGAGATGCATACGAAAAAATTGAAAATTCTAAATTATTAGAATTAATAGTTACCGATTCTATTCCGTTAAAGAAAGAATCAAACAAAATAAAAGTGGTGAGTTGTGCACCTCTTTTTGCAGAAGTAATGCACATGGTGCAACACAACAATTCCATCAGTGGAAAATTTTTAATGTAATTTATTTTTATTAACTATATATTTTTACAATGAAATCAATTTCGATTAAAGGATCAGAAAGAGAAAGCGTGGGCAAGGTAGCAACCAAAGCGGTACGTAATGCTGGAATGGTTCCTTGCGTAATTTACGGAGGAAGTCAACCAGTACATTTTCAAGCAGAAGCAAAAGCTTTCAAAAGTTTGGTTTACACCCCAAATGCGCACACAGTTGCCATTGATTTAGGAGGTATGGTTTACACCCCAAATGCGCACACAGTTGCCATTGATTTAGGAGGTAAAAAATTTGATGCTATTTTACAAGACATCCAATTTCACCCAGTAAGTGATGCAATTTTACACATCGACTTTTTTCAACTATCAAACGATAAAGAAATTATCATGGAAGTACCTGTTAAAATTACAGGAACTTCTCCAGGTGTACTTTTAGGTGGTGTTCTAAACCTAAACCAAAGAAGATTAAAAGTGAAAGCTTTGCCTAAAAATCTTCCAGATTATGTAGAGGCAAATATCTCTGAACTACAAATGGGGAACAAATTATATGTAACTAAATTAGCTACAAACAATTTCAAATTAATGCACCCAGACAATACGGTAGTTTGTCAAGTCAAGATTTCACGTGCTGCTATGAAAGCGGCTCAAGAAGCAGCAAAAGCAGAAAAAACAGCTGCAAAAGGAAAGAAAAAATAATTTTCAAAAACCTTACATAGCAAAGCATCAGTATTCATTTACTGGTGCTTTTTTTATTTAGAACGAATCAGTAGTAATTCTTGCAAACCCTATTCCTGCTGTACATTCCAATAAGAAATGGTGATTTCGAGAACCTCAATCACCATTTCTTATTTCCATTGCCATCAGGGTTAGTTAGTAATCCATTTACATAAAATTACATTTTCAAAACAATTATACTATTTTTACAACATGAATTGGTTTTCAAATATTTTCAACAACAACAAACAAGAAGAAACCCCAATGAAGAAATTCCTTATCGTTGGCCTAGGTAATATTGGTGCCGAATATGTAAACACACGACACAATATTGGATTTAAAATAGTAGATTATTTTGCCAGAAAAGAATCCATTTCATTTCAAACAGCAAAGCTTGGTGATATCGCTGAGTTTAAAACTAAAGGGCGTACTCTAATTTTACTAAAACCAAATACATACATGAATTTAAGTGGTAAGGCTGTAAAATATTGGATGGAAAAAGAAAACATTGAAAAAGAAAATATTTTAGTCATTACAGATGATTTAAATTTATCTTTTGGAACCATTAGAATAAAATCAAAAGGAAGTGATGGTGGCCATAATGGCTTAAAAAACATACAACTATTATTAAACTCAACAGAATATCCTAGATTTCGATTTGGCATTAGTGATGAATTTAAAAAAGGAAAGCAAGTAGATTATGTATTGGGCGAATGGAACGATGAAGAAAAAACAAAACTTCAAGAACGACTTGAACTAGGGAGTGAAATTATATCCTCATTTGCATTAGCAGGATTGGCAAACACCATGAATGTTTATAATGGTAAATAATGGTGTTCTTTTTGATTATCTTTAACTAATAAAATCGGCAAACAATGAAAAAACTATTTCTAATCCCAACAGCAGTGCTCTTTTCATTCTGTTCTACCAACAAAGAAGCAATGAAAAAAGAAGAAGATAATAAAACCGTTATAAAAACAACATCCCTTTGTCCCTCTGATGGCGTTTGTACTACAGAAATACTGAAAAACAAAAGTTTAGTTATAAAAACTGATGAGTTTGGGTCAATTTACACACAAACTATTGATAGTGAAACTACTTCTGTAATCGTTTATCAGTACAATAGAACTGTAAAAGGTGATTTACAAGATGCCGGTTACCGAGAAGAACTAATTTTTGAAATAAACAATAATGATACAGAACTAAATTTAACTAATAAAGAACTTCAACAAACTAAAATGTATTTTGGTAGATTCTGTTTCTGCAGAGGACAAACAGGATATTATAAAGTGGAAGAGGGTAAATTAAATCTAAACAAAGTAAATAATACTATAAATTTGAATCTAGATTTTACTATCACAAAAGTTCCTCAAATTATTAAAACCATTACAACTTCTATAAACTAAAAAAAGCTGTCCTAAAAGGGACAGCTTTTTTATGCGGCAAATTTTATTGAGTGATGGTTTGCGTTCAAATTATTCGAAAAATAATTTCGTGAGGCA
>JAIFLT010000211.1 GCA_020048955.1 Flavobacterium sp. | reverse complement strand
CCTAATGGTGCTACCCAATTAGAATCGAAAGCTTCGTGAATATACTTTAATTCTGCTCCACCCATGTGAGGTGAAGAAAGCCATATTTTAGTAGTTCTCATTTTGTTTAAATTTAATTACTTTACCCGGATTTCCTACAACTAAACTATAATCTGCAACATCATTTATGATAACAGCTCCTGCACCAATTACAACCCATTTCCCTACAGTAACACCTTGAATAATTGTAGCTCCAATACCCACTTGTGATCCTTCTCCAATCAGAATTCCGCCGGCTAATGAAGCATTTGGACAGATATGTGCAAAGTCTTCAATAATACAATCGTGTTCAATTACTGCTGCCGAATTAATGATACAATGTTTGCCAATTTTAACATCAGGATTTACAATTGCTCCTGCCATAATTACTGTACCTTCTTCTATTTTAGAATATTTAGAAACTGTAGCATTAGGATGTATGGCTTTTTCAAAAAAAACATTTAATTGATTGGATAACTTTTTTCTAATTTTATTATTTCCGATGGATAAAATGACACTATCAGTTGGCTGAAAAGAAAAGTTACTAGAAAGTGTAACAGGGTGTTCCATTATAGAAGTAGTGATAGGATTATCGTCTACTATAGTTTGAATGCTAACTTGCAAACGTTCTAAAATATCAATGATTACTTTACCATGTCCACTTGCTCCATATAAAATTACATTATTTTTCATCAAAAGGTTCTATTTTTGCAACATCTGTTGCGTTAATACCATCACTTTTAATCACTTTTATAACCGTCATAAATAATATTTTTATATCTAATAAAAATGAGATATTATCTACGTACCAAACATCAAGTTCAAATTTTTTATTCCACGAAATGGCATTTCTTCCGTTAACTTGTGCCCAACCAGTAATGCCTGGCTTTACCTCGTGTCTCCTGTTTTGAAAATCGCTATACAAATTTAGGTAGCTTGTTAGTAATGGTCTAGGACCAACAATACTCATATCACCAACAATAACATTTAATAATTGTGGAATTTCATCTAAGGACGGTTAGTAATGGTCTAGGACCAACAATACTCATATCACCAACAATAACATTTAATAATTGTGGAATTTCATCTAAGGACGTTTTTCTAACAAATTCTCCAACTTTTGTTAATCGTTGATCATCTGGAAGCAAATTATCTTGGGCATCTTTTCTATCATTCATGGTTTTAAACTTGATGATTTTGAAAATTTTCCCTCCTTTTCCCGGACGTAACTGAAAGAAAAACGGCTTACCATCATTTGCAAAAAAGAGGAAAACAGTTACAACAAAAAAAATTGGGAACAACAAAACCAATCCGATTAAAGCAGATGTAATATCAAAAATAGGTTTAAAAAAATTTTTATACATTTTTTTCTAATCTTTTGTACTCTTGAAGTAAGTTATTCCAAACGAGTTCTTGTTGAAACCTTGAAGCTATATTGGCTCTTGATTTTGAATTTAATCGTTTTAACAAATTTTTATCTTGATACAACAATTGCATCGCGTCAAAAATAGCAATTTTATTTTTAACTGGTATAATAATCCCATTTTCATTTGGTATAACTATCTCATTACAACCACTAATATCAGTTACAATACAAGGTAAATTCATAGCACCTGCTTGTAAAACAACATTGGGAAAACCTTCTCTATAACTTGGAAAAACAAAAACATTTGAAAGTGCTAAATAAGGTCGAATATCGTCTTGAAAACCAACACTAATGATAGATGTATTAGTGGTTATCAAATGTAATGTTTCACTATTTAAGGGATCTAACTCGTTTTCGAAAGGTCCAACCAAAAGCAATTTACAATTTGAATTTTGTGTAGACAAATCGGTAAAAGCGGCAACCAACTCATTAATTCCTTTATCGGCAACCAACCTGCCTACAAAAACAAAAACAAAATCGGAAGGAGCAATATGTAATGTTCTTTTATAATTTTTACAAACCTCTTCAGAAATATATTCGGGATTAAAATACTGCAAATCAATTCCATTAACGTTTCCATTAGCAATAACTTTCAAAGGTTTTTTTGTAACTTTGAACGCTACTAAATCTTTTTTTACACCTTCACCTTCTGGAATTATATGGGTGGCAAAACGACATAAAACTTTATCTAAAAACAACAATAAATGATGCAAAAATCCTTTTTTATAAGGAAAAATCAATCCTGTAAAAGTATGGATTCTAATGGGTACGCCAGCAAAATATCCGGCTATCATGGTCAATAAACCAGCTTTTGGAGTTATAGAATGTACCATTAATGGTTTTTCTTTTCTTAAAACTTTATACAATTGCAATAAAGAAATTACATCCTTTAATGGTGCTATTTGTCTTTGAAAAGTGACTGCTATTGTTTGCACGCCTTCTCTATGGGCAACATTATCTAAATGTACATCTTGCCCAGAAATAGCTACAACTTCATAATGCTCCTTTAAAAAAGCCAATTGCCCTTTAAGCAAAATATCTAATGAGATTGAGATGGTGGCGGTGCGAAAGAGTTTATGCTTGGATTTCATTTAAAAGATTTTGATACAATTCGATATGTGCAGTTACCATTTTTTCAATAGTAAATTCTTGAGCTCTTTCCTGACAATCCGCTGCTGTTTTTTGATACAAGATAGGGTCATTGAGCAAATTGGTTATATGCGTTGCCAATGCTTTTTCGTTACCACATTCAAACAATAGACCTGCACCTGAAACTACCTCTGATAAACCTGGTACATCTGATGCAATAAAGGGTTTGCTCGAAGCCATTCCTTCAATGCTTGACAAAGATAAACCTTCGTATTTAGAGGATAATACAACAATATCGGCGGTTTTGAGTAACTGGGCCACATCCATTCTAACCCCTAAAAAAAAGACCCTTTCTGAAAGATTTAATTGTTGAACCAATTGTTGGCATTTTTCTTTTTCTACTCCTTCGCCTACCAAAATTAATTTCACTTCAAAGGGCAATATTGTAATAGCTTTTATCAAGGTTGCTTGGTCTTTTTGCTCCCTGAAAGCAGCAACCTGCATTATTAATTTATCATTTGAATTAAGTGAAGCATTAATATCTTTAAAAGGAAGTTTATTTGCATTTTGAATTAAATTTAGATTTACCCCATTTCTGATGACCTGCAAATTATTCAGCTTAGGTAAATATTCAGTATATATATTTTTGATTTCATCCGTTATGCAAATCACTTTTTGGTATGATTGGTAAATAAAATTTTCAATGGGAAGAAATAATGTATTGGAAATACGACGATTTGTAGTACAATGCTCCGTAAAAACCAATTTAACTTTCGACCTACTCAACCATTTGGCGGCCACCGCGAAATATTGCACCGGAAATAAATGGACATGAATAATATCGTACTTGTCGAGCAAGCGCATCAATTTGAAAATCAACAACGGATTATAAACCGAACCTATACCAAGTGAAATGATTTCTGTTTTACTAGTTGCCAGTAATTGCTGTGTAAAAGGATGGTTAGTTCCATTAGCAACAATTACATCGGTTGTAATACCAGCCTGTTGGTACAACGGAACGGTTTCTACCACTAGTTTTTCTGCTCCGCCTGTTGCTAGACTGTTTATGAGATGTGCTATTTTCATTCCAATTTATATACTATATATTTAGAACTTGCTTTTTCTTTTTCGATAATCTTAGCTGGATTATCTATAACTAATGCACCATTAGGAACATCAAAATTTACAAATGAATTCGGAGCTATTAATACATCATTTCCGATGGTAACATTTCCAACTACAACAGCATTCGTTTGAATACTAACGTTGTTTCCAATTATTGGAGAACCTTTTTGTTTACCTTCTGAATGCCCCAAAGTAACACCATGTGAAATATTGAAAATTTTTCCGATAATTGAAGAAGGATTAACTACTATATGTCCAAAGTGGACAATTCTAAATCCCTTATCTATTTTAGTTATTGCGGGAATCTGAATTCCTGTAGAAAGCATACATCTGCGTAACAAAAATTTCCAAAATAATTTGCTCACTAATGTTTTCGAATGAGCCATTTTTCTTAATAAAAAAACATATCGGAAACCCGGTGTGAAAAAAAAATACCTAAATAATAATACTAAACTACGTTTACCAGTGTATCGGTATAAATCATCATATATCATAAATACTATTTTTTTGTCTTAATTCTAATAAATAAATTTAACAAAATTCCAAACGGAATTGCAATAATCACAAGTGCAAGGTGATTTGTTTTTAATAACATCTTGTATTCTTTTGAAAAACACACACAAGAAACCAAATGAATGGCATTCTTAAATCGTTCTTTGAGTGTTAACCCATATTGAATTCTACTTATTCTAGAAAAAGCAAATCCCTTTGGATTTCTACTATACTGTTTAATAATGTTTAATGAAGAACCATCTGGTTGGTACTCAACTATACATAATACTTCGTTTACAGGTTTAAGATCATACTCTTGATCTATCAGTAACGGAATATAATCGAGTGGTACAAATCGTTCTTCAGGATATTCAGGATAAGGTGGATATTTCTTTACCACCTCAGTACGATACACCAATTTTTTGTCGCCCTTCACTTTATGAATTAAATACAATTCATTTAGTTTTGTTTTAAGTAAATTATCGGGCATGCGTGTGCCAATAATTGAACCATGTTTGTCTGCATCCAAACCTACAATACCCGCAAAGTTGGCAGTTAAATTTTCAGTATGCTTTAGAATAATTTCTATGGTATTATCCGTTAAAAAATCATCTGAATCGATGCACACATTGAAAGGGGTTTCAATCAAACTGTAAGCAGCATTGTGCCCTGTATGCATACCACCGTTTGTTTTATAATGGTATTGAATGTCAACTTTATTTTCTTTAACCCAACTTTGTACAAGCTCTTTTGTATTATCTGACGAACCATCATCTATAATGAGCCAAATAAAGTCATTAACCGTTTGACGGCATAAGCTTTCATAAACTTGATGCAAACAATAGGCTCTATTGAAGGTAGGAGTAAAAACAGTAATTGCTTTCATTTATACCAATATTACATTTAGATGATAAACAAAATTACACATACAATTAATTGAAACAAATTGTTCGTAAACTTCATATATTTTTAGACTAAAATCCGTAGAACAATCACTAACGAAAATAATTTCAAGATTTTTAAACGTTTGATTAATTATACTATCCAAGCATTGCTTCAAATAGTTTGAAACATTATATACTGGAATAATTACGGAAATCAATGGTCTCATTTTAGTTTTTGGTTTGTGCTTTATAGTTTGTAAATAAATACGTTCATAATGTAAGTAAAGGCAAAATAAGCTAAAATAATTCGTACAATTACTTGATGTTGATTTTCAAAAAATTTATGTTTTACCAGCGGATAGATAATAATAATCCCCAACATAAACCAAGATAAATAAGCCAATCTATTAGAATAATTTGCTTTAATTACTAATACCCAAAACGCATTACAAAACAAATAAACATTCAGCAATTGAAGATAAAGTTTGTCTTGATATTTTTGTTTAAATACATAATACCAACCTGCAAAAACACCAATAGCACTATACAAAATGAAGTCCCAACGAAAGCCAACTTTCAATTCGACTCCTTCTGATGCTTGATTAAATTCGCTCAAATACCCTGCCATAGCTTTTTCTTCAACAATTCCTATAGTTAAAAAGAAATTTGTAAAAAACCCTCCTAATGCTAAGGATAGAGGAATACATGCTAGCCAAAAATAAAAATAAGTTTTTGTATTATTATAGATCAGTGTACCTATATAGGCACCCAATGGCAAAAACATCGATTTATGTACAAAAACACTGGTAATCAATAGTGTTAAAATAACAAACTTTTTATCTTTAGACAAGCCATACAAAAAAAGACTGCTGGCAATACCATTTCGCAATCCATTTGTACCATAGGACCAAAAAGAAAAAGATATTACAAGCATAAAAAAACCATAAAACCAAAATTCTTTAAAGAATTTTTTACAAGCCAAATACAAAGGAACTACATACAAAAAGGCACATAGAAAGAAAAATACTGACGAACTAGCAATTTGTGCAATACCAAACATAAAATATCCAAAAAGCGGATCTTTTTCAATCTTCAAAGGCGCTCCTGCAACATAGTCTTGAAATTGTCTATCATAAATTACCATATCTCCAAATCGAAAATTTAGAGGGCGTAAACCCATATAAAATAAAATAATTAAAAAAATAGAAAAACCTAAAACTTTTTTTACACTTAAATTTTGAGACGACTCTAATTTTGTTCCACCTTGTGCCAAAACAACCAAGGTCATTAACAATAGAAATTGGTAATAAATAGTAGTGTAATATGCTGCAGGGATTAGATTCATTACTTATTTTTTTCTATTATTCTTGCAGGATTTCCTACGGCAACTCCATGTTCTGGAACATCTTTAACCACTACAGCTCCTGCACCTATTATAGCATTATCACCAATGGTTACACCGCCAAGTACCATACATCCAGCATGCAATTGAACATTATTTCCAATGATTGGTTTTTTTCCATACTTTTCACCTAGAGTTACTAAATGATTAACATACACATTTTCTCCAATAGAAACTGCATTCAATATGGTCGAATAAGGATGCGCCAATTGCAATCCTGCTCCTATTTTTGTTTCAATATCGATAATAAAAGAGTCTTGTTTTGGATAAAAAATTCGCAATATTTTGGAGAAAATCCCAGGTGCTCTAAAATAAAACAACGTTCTAAAGTACTTACTCAACAGTAATTCTTTGGTCAAATCATAACATTGTGCAACAACACCTTGCTTTATTGTGATTCTTGCATACAAATCTCTTACAATAACCTCCTTATTGCTAGACAATAAAAACAATATTCCATGCGGAATAAAAAATAATTGTCCTAAAAATAAAAATACATTTCTAATCATTATTTAGCAAAGATAATAGTATTCCATAGATTCATCACTTTTGGTAGCATATAATTTGAAACCTTTTCTTGAGCTTTAGTTCCCATAGTTTCCAAAAGCGACGTATTTTCTGCTAGTTCCTCTAAACGTTTTACATAAGCACTTTGATTACCAACTGCCACTATAAAACCATCTTCTTCGTTGTGAATGATATTTCTCGGACCTGTTGGGCAATCATAAGAAACTACTGGAACACCAGCAGCATAGGCTTCTAAAATAACCATAGGAAAACATTCTTGAATAGAGGTCATTAATAAAACTCTTGCGTCTTCCAAAATTTTGGAAACTTCATTGGTTTGACCTTTGAATAGTATCGTTTTTTCAAGCTGTTTTTCTTGCACTAAATTGAAAATAGTCTTGTAATAGTCATTTCCTATGGAACCATATAAATGCAATTCCCAAGAGGGATGTCTTTGGTAAAACTGCTCCCAAACGGCAACCATAAGTTCTAATTGTTTTACGGGAGCAAACCTAACTATAGCTGCCGCTACCAAGGGTCTTTGAGTCACTTTTGTAACAGACCTATTTATCTCATCGGCTATCGGATTTGGAAGTACCACCGTATTTTTAGAATAATAAAAACTTTGTTCTTCTTTGCTAAGTACCGCTAAAAAATCATACTTTGATTCTATAAAAATGAGCACCTTGTTCTTGATACCTTGATTGGTATCATAAAATTTGGTGTAATGAAATTCTTTAATAGTTTTAGCTTTCCCAGTAAATAAAAAAGGTAAAACATAAGTGATGGGAATATGAGAGGCAACCAAAACAAAATCAGGTTTTTGTGTAAAAATATACTGTTGTATTTTAAATATATTCTTTAGTAATTTCAAAATATTAACGAAACTAAAATAGCTTTTATTTCTGTCAAAATCTATAACCAAATCTTGAAATTTAACCTTTTCGTTTAATTCATAAATTAAAGGTTTCTTTCCTTGCTCTGTACTTAAAATAGTCACATCATAGCCAAAAACAGCGCTCCAATAATTGGCTTTTATAGCAACCAATTTTTCAATTCCACCATGCGAGTGCATCTGATCGACAAGAATCACTATTTTTTTCATGATGTTACTTCTTTAAAAAGTGTATCCCATTGCTGGCAAATCGTTTCTGGTAAAAATCGTTTTACATTCCTTTTTGCCTTTGTTCCCATTTCAGTTCTTAAAGTATCATTTTCAATTAATAACAATAACTTTTGAGCTAATAAGGCTACATCGCCATTAGGAACTAAAAAACCATCTTCACCATCGGCAATAATATCACTCGGACCATACGGACAATTAAAAGAAACACACGGAACGCCGCAAGCCATCGCTTCTATCAATACCATTCCGAAACCTTCGTAGCGTGATGACATCACATAAATAGAAGATTCTAAATATTTTTCTTCTATATTTTTTTCAGGATCAAAAAAATGAACCGTTGACGCAATCTTTAATGCACTTGCTTGAGTTTCTAATCCTTCTGAAGGCTCTTTTTTTCCGTAAATTTCTAATTGCCAATCGGGTTGTTGAGTTACCACTTTTTGCCAAGCTTGCAATAATAAATCGTACCCTTTTTGATGGCTTTGCTTACCAACGGCTATAACTTTCTTAGCAGTAAGTAGCGAAGAAGCTTTTGGGTAAAAAGACAACGGATTGGAAATTACCTCCAAATTCTGCAAAGACCATTCTCTTTTATTTTCATTGGTAAGCACTATAAACTTATCATAGCTCTGCAAAGACCATTCTCTTTTATTTTCATTGGTAAGCACTATAAACTTATCATAGCGTTTAGCCAAAATATTCATTAAAAAGAATTGAAATTTGGCACCAATAGTTTTCAAAAAACCTGCCTCTTTTCCTAAAGAAATAGTTTTGGAAACATGGCGTTCATAAACCATTTTGGCTTTGGTTTTCAACAATAAAGGAAGAGAAAAAGCTTTCAATCCATCATCACAAACCAATATAATATCGGGTTGTATTTTTGAAATTACTTTATTCAATCCAGAAACATAACTTTTGACATAAGAAAAAGGATTTCCAAAAACAGAAATACTGTGCAACTGTATCTTAGGGCTAAAATCATAAAACAAATTGAGATGCGAATCATTCAAACAAACAATATACACTTCATACCCCATCTTTTCAGCAAAATAACTTGCCTTGATAGACAGAACGCGTTCTAATCCACCAGAGCCATTTAAACCGTTTGTGATG
>JAIFLT010000204.1 GCA_020048955.1 Flavobacterium sp. | reverse complement strand
AAAGTTAGGTTGTTTCGCGATTGTAAATATAGCATTTTATCAGTAATTATATCTTATAAAAAATGAGTTAACAGTAATTTAATCTGTTAACAATATCATAATGTTATAAAAACATAATAGTAATTTTTGATTAAGATGAACTTTACATAGTGCATGTTACTTTGCAGAAAATTATTAAACCTCATGAAACAAAAATTATTATTTATAACAATTTTATTTACAGCATTTTGTTTTGCACAAAGCAAAAGTGTTATTAAAGGTAAAATTATTGACAAAGACCTGAATAATGCGCCTCTTGCATTTGCAAATGTTTCAATAAAAGGTTCTTCAAATGGAGTAACCACTAATGAAAACGGAGAATATTCCCTATCGCTCCCTTCTGGAGAATATGTGGTAGTATTTAGCTTTATTGGTTACGAAACTGTTGAAAAAATAATTGATTTAAAACCTAATCAAACAATTGAATTAAATGTGTCTTTAGGTAGCGGTGGATACAAATTGGATGATGTGGTGATTAAGAATGTAAAGAAAAGAAATACCGAAACCGCTATTCTAACAGAAATAAAAGAAGCAAAACAAGTTGTAAGCGCTATAAGTGCAGAACAAATGTCAAAAGGAACCGATGGAAATGCTGCTCAGGCCATTCAAAGAATTCCCGGAATCACTATTGTTGACGGAAAGTTCGTAATGATTAGAGGATTGAGCGAACGTTACAACAATGTGTTAATTAATGGTTCACTTGCACCAAGTACAGAGATTGATAAAAGAACATTTTCTTTTGATTTAGTTCCTACAGGACTTTTAGACAAAATGGTGATTTACAAAACAGGTTCTGCTGATAAACCTGGTGATTTTTCTGGAGGTATTATTTCACTGAACACTATCGAAAACACCTCCGATTTTACAAAATTTGATGTGAGTTTTGGTTACAGATCAAAAACAACATTCAATGATTATTTACAATCTGAAGGCTCAAATACAGATTTTGTTGGAATAGATAACACTTTTAGACCATTACCTTCAAGTTTTCCAACAACATCACAATTAAACAATAGTGCCGCTACTTCACAACTTCGTGTTGATGCAGCTAGATCATTACCAAATAACTTTGATACTAATTCAAGTAATGCCTTTTTAGACAATAGCACGGGTTTTTCATTGGGTAGAAAAATAAATTTAGGAAAAATTAAACTATATAGTGTTAACGCACTTAATTATGCTACAAGTTATCAGTCTTTTGCAAGAAGCTTTAGAAGATACAATTTTTTGAATGCAGGTGAAACCAGACCAACCGATTGGTTTGTATTTAATGACATGAATTTCCAACAAGAGGTGCGTATCACTGCCTTATCTAATTGGTCTTTAAAAACTAATAATTCTAAATTCACTTTCAAAAATTTATTCAACCAAATTGGAGAAAACGAAACTACAATTCGAGAAGGAATCAACTTCAACCAACAAGCTAACAATGCTTTAAAAAACTATATGTATGCTTTTAAAAGCAGAAGTATTTACATGGGCCAGTTAAATGGTGAACATCAAATAAATTCTAACAATAATTTGGATTGGGTTGTAGGTTACAATTATATTAGAGAGAGTGAACCCGATTTAAGACGTTTCAGAACGTTTAAAGATGTTAACTCAACTTCAAACAATTATACGTTTCAAGACCCATCCTCTTCTAATTTATTTTCTGGCAGATATTATGGAAACTTAAGAGAGTTTAGTGCTAATAACGGTGTTAACTATACTTATACTATCAATAGAGATTCAGAAACAGAAGAACGTTCTCCAATAAAAATTAAAGCGGGTTACTTGGCAGATTACAAGTTTAGAATTTTCAAATCAAGATATGTGTCTTATGTTTTGAAAGATTATCTAACCTCAACAAGAAAAGACGAATTAAGAAATCTTCCTTTAGCAACAATTTTCAGCAATGAAAACATCAATAATCAAAATGGATGGGTTTTAGAAGAAGGAACAAAACCCGATGATTCATACAAAGCAGACAATACGTTATTAAGTGGTTACATCAACACAGAATTACCTCTTGGAAGATTTGACATAAACATGGGTGTTCGTTTAGAAAACAATACTCAAAAACTAAGAGCTTTTTCAAATGGTAATCCAGTGAATGTTGACAATCCTGTTACTTCTATTTTACCTTCTTTAAACATAGGATATAATATCAACGAAAAATCATTAGTTAGAGTTGCCTATTCAAGAACAGTAAATAGACCTGAATTTAGAGAAATTGCACCTTTCTTATTTTATGATTTTGAATATGAAGTTTTAAAATTTGGAAATGCTGACTTAAAAGTTGCTACAATAGATAATATTGATTTTAGATACGAATGGTATCCTAGCAAAGGAGAAACTATTTCATTTGGTGGTTTCTATAAAAAATTTACTAATCCAATTGAGCAAATCATTCAAAGAACTGCTGAAGATCCATCATTCAATTTTAAAAATGCAACAAGTGCCGTAAATTATGGTGCTGAATTAGAAATTAAAAAATCTTTCAAAAACATAACCAATATTCCAATAATAAATAGACTTTCTATCAACATCAACGCTTCCTACATATTCTCTGAAGTTGACCTTGGTGCTGTAGCACAATCACAAGATTCTAAAAGAGCTTTACAAGGACAATCACCTTATATTATTAATGGTGCTCTAGGATATGAAGATGAAAAAGGTCTCGGAATTAATGTAATTTACAACCGATTTGGAAACCGAATTTTCTCTGTAGGTGACGACGCTTTTAACACCTACTACGAAATTGAACGTAATCAACTTGATGCTACAATTTCTAAAAAATTTAAAAAACTAAAAGTAAAACTTGGTTTACAAAACCTACTTAACGACCCTTTCAAACTTATGGAAGATTCTAATAGAGATAATAAAATAAACAATGCTAATGACAACGTAATTTCTTCTTTTAGAAGAGGTTCCTTATATACTTTAGGTTTTTCATACAACTTATAATACTAAAACTCAAAACTGAAATACACAAAAAAAATGAAAAAAATAATCTTACTTTTACTACTATCAACCTTATTCACATCGTGTTTAAAAGATGATTTATCCTTTGGTACAGATGGAGATACAGAAAATTATGTAATCCTTTCTGGAGATTTAAACACTCAAACGCTTACCAAAGGCGTTCGATATTTAATTAAAGGACAAGTTTTTGTTAAAGACACTAAAGTTTTAACAATTCAACCCGGAACTGTAATATTTGGTGATAAAGCAACTAAGGGAACACTTATTATTGCTCCTGGAGGAAAAATCATAGCCGAAGGAACAGTAACCGAACCTATTGTATTCACTTCGTCACAAAAAGCAGAATCCAGAGATCGTGGAGACTGGGGTGGATTAGTAATTTTAGGTAAAGCTAAAACTAATCAAACCAATCCAGCAATCGAAGGAATTAATCCTCCTATAATATTTGGTGGAGCAGATGATGCAGACAATTCTGGTGTTTTAAAATACGTGAGAGTTGAATATGCAGGAATTGAATTAACCCCAAACAACGAAACCAATTCTATAACTTTGGGTGGTGTTGGAAGTGGAACACAAATGGAATATTGTCAAGTATCGTATGGTGGTGACGATGGTTTTGAGTGGTTTGGTGGCACTGTTAATGCAAAATATTTAATTTCACTTGGTTTGTGGGATGATGATTTTGATATTGATTTTGGTTTCACTGGAAAAATTCAATTTGCTCTTGCAGTTAGATATCCAACATTTGCAGATCAATCGGGTTCAAATATTATTGAAACTGATAATGGTCCAAATGATAATCCAACACCATTACTTACTGAAGGTGTTATTTCAAACTTAACAGGAATTGGTCCAAAGTTAACTAATGCTCAAGCTATTAATGCAAACTATCAACATGCTATTGACATGAGAAGAAGAACTGCATTGACTATTGCAAACTCTGTTTTTGTTGGTATGCCAAGAGGTATTAGAATGAATCAACAATCAGTGTATGACAATTATAATAACGGAACAGGATTTTTAATAAACAATATAATGTCTGCACCATCAACTACATTTTCTGTTGGAACAGGTATGACTGCTACTGCAACCAATGTACAAAACCTATGGAATGCAAACAATACAACTATTGCAGGAACCGACTTTGAAACTCCAACAACCGGAATTTATAATACGCTTGGACTGAATTTCAATGCTTTTTATGGAAATAATACTCAAAACTTTTACAGTTCAAACCCAACTTATCAAGTAACTAGCGGAACTTTAAGCACAGGTGCTTCATTTACAAATGCAAAACTAAACCATACTTTTTTTACCACTACTACTTATAGAGGTGCATTTGGAGCAACAGACTGGACAGCAACTTGGGCAGAATTTATTCCAAATTTAAAAGCTTACTAAATTTTATAAAAATAGTATATTTGATGAGTTTAATCCTTTTGATTAAACTCATCTCTTTTATTAATATAATTTATGAAGTACTTTTTAATTTTATCTTTATTTATTTGTTTCTCTTGTGCTAAACCGAAAGATACTATGCCTCAAAACTATCTTTCGCCTGAAAAAATAGAAGATTTTAAATATAAAATAAGTCGTTATATTGAAAAACTACCTCGATTAGCAACAGAGAAAAATAAATTTAATTCACAATTTGACACAACCTATAAGCTAAGTGCTAAGAATTGTGAATTATTGCATTATTACATTGATCAAAACAATTACATCTATTTTGCCATTAGCAAAATCGCTCCAAGTGTAAAATTAAAAAAAACAACTACGGTAGGAAAATTAAAATTTAACAAAAAGGATTCAATAGTGTTCTATCAAGAAGCATTTAGAACATGGAAAATGGAACCAAAAGAATTAGAAGAAAAAACCAAAATGCTTTTTGATAAATATTTGAACAACGAAGATTTGAGTGATTATTTAACTGTTAATTCCAATCCTGAATTTTATATTGAATTTCCTGATGAAGTGACAAAATTTGACACTATCAGCAGAACATGGAAAATTAATACTAAATAAATTTCAGAATTAATCTTTATCAGCAATTGTGTTATCAACGGTATAGTCAAATAAGTATTGTAACCAAAAAAAACACTCAGCAGATTTATGACCTATTTTAGCATCGGTATCTTTTAAATGTCGTTTTCTGAATTTTGTCAATGAACTCTAGTTAATAATACCGAACCTATTTTAGCATCGGTATCTTTTAAATGTCGTTTTCTGAATTTTGTCAATGAACTCTAGTTAATAATACCGATTATGTATTCAATATAGTCCAATAAAATTGAACTATTTTCATACTATATCGGCATTATACCTCATGCTATTGGACTATTTTATAAATATTAATGGTATAACATCGTCTTCTGGATTCATGTCTAAAAAGTATTTAAAGAACACACGTTACACGAACGTTACACTACATCAACATCAGAAACTGTGTAAATTGTTTTAAGAAGCAAATACTTGAGCATACGAACGGGACTTTCTACCATACGTCTATTATTAGCGCAGTATTTATTTAACAACTCCGTGTAGGAAAGAAAAATCTACCAAATCATACCAATACTATTTATAAAATAGTCCAAAAGTTTATGGTATAATGCCGATTACTTCTCTCGAAAATGCGGTATTGTATGAAAATAGTCCTCCCGAAGCTTCGGGATTATTGGACTATATTGACTCGAGCTTGCGAACTGGCGAAGCAATACATAATCGGTATCATTTATTTTTCTCAACAGATTATTCTCTGGAACTATTAAATCATACAACGAAGAAGGATTGCAGAATTGTATTGTTGGTTGCTGTACAAATAGTTAAAAACCCTTTTAATTAAAGCTAAATAAAAAAAAGGAATAGAAAAACTAAATTCTCTACTCCTTTTTTAATGGTTTTTTTTGAAAAAAGACTTTTTTAGTGACCTCTTAACCTAAAAACTTTTTTTATAGTATATATTTTGTAAAATGCATAAATTAAAGACACAAAAAACAAAACCATCAGACCGGCATCTACCGGCAATTCAGGCGGGGGAGTTGGACCAGGGGGAGTTGGCACAGGCGGTGTTGGCGCTGCAAAGGTTAAATTTACACCTAACACCCCGATGAATAATGTTAATGTTTTGTTTGTTATAAATTTCATAGTTCGTAAAAGTAAAAAAAAAATCTCTTTATCAAAATTTTTTGTCTTTTATTTTAATTATTGTAGTAAACAATTGACAATTTATTTACAAACAACCATTATTTTCAATACTAACGTAAAAAAACGATTTTGGTTTACGTAAAATAAAAAAGACCTCTTTAATTCGAGGTCTTTTTCTTGTGGTCCCACCTGGGCTCGAACCAGGGACCACCTGATTATGAGTCAGGTGCTCTAACCAACTGAGCTATAGGACCAGTTATGAGGATGCAATATTACTACTATTTTTAATTTATTGCAAGTGTTTTTAATTTTTTGATTTATTAGTGTTTTATAAATTCTATAATCATTTGAAATTCAATTCTTCTAATCCATTTCTTGACACAATTCAATTAGCACTCCATTAGTGGTTTTTGGATGAAGAAAAGCTACTAATTTATTATCTGCGCCTTTTTTGGGAATTTCATTTAATAGAATAAATCCTTCATTTTGTAATCTTTTCATTTCTGATACTATATCTTTTACATCAAAGGCTATATGATGAATTCCTTCTCCTTTTTTATCAATAAATTTAGCAATTGGACTTTCTGGATTTGTGGCTTCAAGTAATTCTATTTTATTTGGACCATTCATAAAAAAAGAAGTTTTTACTCCTTCACTGGCAACTTCTTCTTGCTTATAAGCTGGTGCGCCAAATAATTTCTCAAACAATAAATTAGAAGTTTCTAAATTTTTTACAGCAATTCCTATATGTTCTATTTTTCTCATTATTTTACTATTGTTTTCAATGGTTTATTAGAAATCAAAGTTACTAATTCCGAACTTTATTAACTAATGATTTTTATCATAATGAATGCTATGACTTGAAATTAAACTTAAAATCGTATTTTTGCATTATGGAGACTAATAGACAGAAAAAAATAGGAAGTGTGCTACAAAATGATTTGGTAGATATTCTTCAAGGTGAAGTAAGAAAAAACGGACTTACAAATTTGATAATTTCGGTTTCTAAAGTTGTTGTTACTACTGATTTGGGTGTAGCTCGTGTATATTTAAGTGTTTTTCCTCAAAATAGAGCTCAAGAAATTTTAACTGCAGTTAAATCTAATGCGCCATTAATAAAGCATGATTTATCACAGCGTGTTAAATTGCAATTAAGAAAAGTGCCTAATCTTTCTTTTTACATTGACGATTCATTAGATTATATCGAAAAAATTGATACTGCCCTAAAAGGCAAAGAAAATCCTATTGAAAATCGTGATCTTTTAGAAAAACGTAAAAAATCGTAATTGAATTTTTCTCTTTACATAGCAAAACGATATATCTTTAGTAAGAGTAAGAATAATGCCATCAACATTATTACTAAAATTGCTTCTGGCGGAATTATTGTTGGTGCCATGGCGTTGTTTATAGTGCTCTCTGTTTTTAGCGGATTGAGAGTGTTTAGTTTATCCTTTTCAAATGATTTTGACCCTGATTTAAAAGTAAATCCATCAACAGGAAAATCATTTTACATTTCAAAAAATCAGGAGAAAAAAATTCGAGCTATTGAAGGATTAATTGACTTTAGCAAAATAATTGAAGAGCGTGTACTATTTTCTTTTGACGGAAAACAACAAATTTCTATTCTAAAAGGAGTGGACAATAACTTTAAAAACGTTAGTAAAGCATCTCAAAAGTTATTTAATGGACAATGGTTAAAGCCCAAAACGGACCAAGCTGTAGTAGGCTATGGAATTTCTGAAAAATTATCTATGGGTTTATTTGACTTTAATAATGATTTTAAAGTAATGGCTCCTAAGCCTGGCAAAGGTGATTTGGCTTTAAATCCAGAAGATTCCTTTAATAAATCGATTTTGATTCCTGTAGGAATTTATACCATCAGCGAAGAACTTGATTCTAAGTATGTATTTGCCGATTTAGGTTTGGCGCAAGAGTTATTGCAATACAAAACAAATCAAGTTTCAGGAGTTGAATTGAAATTAAAACCTAACTCCAATGAAGCTGAAGTAATTACCAAAATTGAAACCATTTTCAATAATAAAGTGAATGTCAAAACACGAGCAGAACTCAACGCAACATTGCATAAAATGTTAAATACTGAAAATATAGCGGTTTATCTTATTTTTACTCTTGTAATTATTATCGCACTTTTTAATTTAATTGGTGCTTTAATAATGATGATTTTAGACAAGAAAACCAACTTAAAAACACTCTATAATCTTGGTTCTGAGGTTAAATACTTAAGAAAAGTGTTTTTATTACAAGGAAGTTTATTGAGTATTTTTGGCGGTATAATAGGTTTGATTTTAGGAATTATCATTGTTCTAATTCAACAACAATTCCAGCTTATTATGATAACTCCAACATTGGCCTATCCTGTTGAATTTTCAATAATAAATGTATTGATAGTGTTTTTAACTATTGTTTCTTTAGGAATTATTGCAAGTTTTATTGCAAGTAGCCGAGTTACAAAAAAACTCTTAGACTAAACAATTTGATAATTAGCATATTCTTGACTAATCTCTTCGAATATATCCATCAATCCGTTGTGTTCGTCTGTAGTTACTAAACGTTGTTTATATTCTTTAAACCCTTGAATTCCTTTAAAATAATTAGTGTAATGACGACGCATTTCTACAATTCCAAGGCGCTCACCTTTCCAATCCATCGACCATATTAAATGATTTCTTGCTGCTTCTACTCTATCAGCAATAGTTGGTTTTGCTAAATGTTCTCCAGTTGCAAAATAATGCTTAATTTCGTTAAAAATCCATGGATACCCAATTGCGGCACGACCAATCATCATTCCGTCAAGGCCGAATTTATTTTTATATTCTAATGCTTTTTCAGGAGAATCGATATCGCCATTTCCAAAGATTGGCATCGTTATTCTAGGATTGTTTTTTACACGTTCTATATGGCTCCAATCCGAATGTCCTTTATACATCTGCGCACGCGTTCTTGCATGAACTGTTAACGCTTGAACACCAATATCTTGCAAACGTTCGGCAACCTCATCAATATTTATAGAATTTTCGTCCCACCCTAAACGTGTTTTTACAGTTACTGGTAGATTAGTTCCTTTAATTACAGCTTTTGTCAAACGCACCATCAAATCTACATCTTTCAAAACTCCTGCGCCTGCGCCTTTGCAAACCACTTTTTTTACTGGACAACCAAAATTGATATCTACCAAATCGGGTTGAACGGCATCAACTATTCGAGATGACATTTCCATGGCTTCTTCATCGCCACCAAATATTTGGATACCAACAGGTCGTTCGTAATCAAAAATGTCTAATTTCTGACGACTTTTTACAGCATCACGAATCAATCCTTCCGAGGAAATAAATTCGGAATACATCAAATCCGCACCATGAAGTTTACACAATCTTCGAAATGGCGGATCGCTTACGTCTTCCATCGGCGCAAGTAAAAGCGGAAAATCAGGTAAAATGATGTTGCCTATTTTGGGCATTTATTCTGTTTTTTTGCAAAAATACAATTTATACTATAGAAAAAAATTAATAGATGCTTTTTTATCTATTAATGAGAAGACAATATAATCTACTTCTTTTTTGATAGCTATTTATAACGCAACTATTTTTATATTATGAATTATTAAAATAATTAATTAGTTTTGTGCCAATTAATTAAACCAAAATGAAAAATTTTATTCTATTATTTACACTTTGTATATCTCAAATCGTCCTTTCTCAAACTTTAGACTCTTCTTTTGGCTCTAGTGGAATAAAAACTGACCAATTATCTACTACAAATAGTTACGACATTTGTTATGGCGCTTCGTTACAAAGTGATGGAAAAATTGTTTATGTAGGAAAAGCACAAGCTCTTGATGGTAATTCTTATGCTTATATAGCTAGGATAAATGCAAATGGTACTTTCGATACTTCTTTTAATTTTACTGGATTTAGAAAAACAAGTAACACTAGTTTTGAAACAGTAGCTATTCAATCTGATGGAAAAATAATTGTTGCTAGTGTTAATTATATACTTCGTTTGAATGCTAATGGTAGTTATGACACTACATTTGATTCAACGGGACTAAAAGCTTTAATAATAAATTCAAATACTTTTTCATCTAAAACTATTATCCCTCAATCGAATGGGAAAATACTTATCTGTGGGTTTATAAGCAATGGAACCAACAATGATTTTGTTGTTATAAGACTAAATAGTGATGGTAGTTATGACACCACATTTAATGGAGATGGAAAAGCACTTTATACGGTTGGTAGTGGCAATGACGAATGTTATGGAATGGCGGTTCAAACTGATGGGAAAATTGTATTAGCTGGACAAACAAATAATGGTACAAACTATGATTTTGCAACAATACGAATTAACGAAGATGGAACATTAGACTCTTCTTTTGGAACTTTAGGAAAAGTTATTATTCAATTTGGTGCTAATCGTTATGTAAGATCGGTTGATATTCAAAGTGATGGAAAAATTTTGGTTACAGGATCTAGCAATGTTGTTCGATTAAACACTAATGGTTCGCTAGATACCAGTTTCGATTCTGATGGAATTATGACACTTCCTATTACAGTTACACTAACGAATACAACCTCTCCAACTACATTTCTTCTAAATAAATCTAAAATTAAATACTTATCTTCTGGGAAAATATTAGTGTCCTGTACCTCAAGTAGTAATTTTGCACTTGTACAACTAAACAGTAATGGAAGTGTTGATACAACTTTTGGAACAGCTGGAGTGGCAACAAATAGTGAGTTAACAGATTGTTCAAATTTTTTATTGATACGTGTTGATAATAAAATCATAACAGGTGGTACTAGTTATGATTCAGCAAACAGTATATACTATATAAAAGAAAACTTATTTTCTAGTTCAGGAATTTTAGAATCTTCTTATAATAAGAATTTAGATAATGGTAGTACTTCGATAAATAAAACGATTCAACTTCCAAATGGTACATTAGTTTCATTAATAAATGCAAGAGGATCAAATACTAAAGTTATTCAATCCGTTAATGATGGATTTATAACAAACTATACGGAGATTTTAAACTCTCCTTATAAAATAGTCTCACAAAACAATAATTATTTTATATCTAGCTCAGACACGCCTATAATTTACAAATTTGACAGTAATGGAACTCTTTTATCATCTTTTGGAGTAAATGGTATTTTAGATTTCACATTAAACGCACCTAATTACATCGCTTTTATTGATGAAATTTACTACAACCCTAATGATAATTATTTGTATGTAGGATTTGATTATGACGAATCTTTAGACAATTCTGCAAACACATATTATAGTTATGGATTATGCAGATTGACAAGTAATGGTAGTATTGATTCCTCTTTTGGTGTAAACGGTATTGCAAAAGTTCGTTTTGATTCTTTTGGAACAAATTCAAACGAATACCCTGGAGAAATTTCATTTCAATCTGATGGAAAAATTATTGTAACAGGATTTTTAAATACAACGGACTATACTAATTACAAAATTGGGATTACACGTTTTAATGCAAACGGTACTTTAGACACAACATTTGGAACTTCTGGAAAAGTAACCTCACAAGTAAATACTAAAAATTTCCCTTCTGATTTAATAATGTTATCTGATAATAAATTTTTATTAAACATTACAGATGTCAGCCTAACAGGTACTATTACTACATTAATACAAAAATACAACAGTAATGGTTCTCTTGATACAAGTTTTGGCACAAATGGAATGGTAGCTGAAAATGAATATTTCAGAACAATGATTTTACAAAATGATGGTAAAATTATTAAAGCTGGTCAAAAAAACAGCCATTTTACGTCAAGCAGATACTATAGTAATGGTGCACTTGATACCACTTATGGTATATCTGGTTATTTGTCAACACCTATTAATGTTTTTTCAGGAATTAATGATGGTTTAATTACAAATGATGGTAAATTATTATTTACTGGTTTTTCCTATGATGGTTCAGGTATTTTAGCTACACAAGCAAGATATACAGGCTTAGTTTTAGGTACATTAGTGTTTACGGATAATAAAAATTCCTTTTTAGTATATCCAAACCCAATTCAAGATGAAGCAACTTTTGAATATACTTTAAATAATGAAGAAATTATTTCAATTGACATAGTCGATATGAAAGGTAAAATTGTTCAGAAAGTAATTGAAAAACAAACGCAAGTTTCTGGAAATCATAAGCAAACTATTTCTCTATCTAACGATATGTCTCAAGGAAATTATTTTTTACGTTTTTCTTCTCAAAGTGGGCAAAAATCTGTTCAGATAATAAAGAAGTAATCGTTTTTATTCATGAAGATTTCCTTTTTAGCTATATATATAAAATATAAAGCGTAAAATTCTATGAACCCCTTTAATTAAACTTTGTACTAAAAAGTAAATAAATTTACAAATACAAAATAACTATTATTAACAATCATAGAACTTACGATTTTCGCTATATTTGCGGATTAAATGCGTAAGCATTGGCTAAAATTGACAAAATTCGAGCATGAAACATATTAGAAATTTTTGCATAATTGCACATATTGACCACGGAAAAAGTACGCTTGCCGACCGTCTTCTTGGCGCCACACAAACCGTTACTGCTCGTGAAGAAAAAGCACAATTGCTTGACAACATGGACTTGGAACGTGAACGTGGTATCACTATTAAAAGTCACGCTATTCAAATGGAGTACACTTATAAAGGTGAACAATACATTTTGAACCTTATTGATACTCCGGGACACGTTGATTTTT